>JBATMM010000039.1:0-17209 GCA_049289835.1 Saprospiraceae bacterium
TTAGATTTGAAATCCTTAACAACGCGCACGGGTATAACTTGCTCCAATCCTTCCCATTGTATCAGGAGATTTGAATTTCCAATCAGAGTATTTGAAAGAATAAAAGTTTTATCACCTGCAGATTCGAGATCAGCCACATTCGGATCTTCCAGGTTCCAATCTATTCCTGATATAATTGGATAATTCAATCCTTGCGCATCAGTTCCATACAAAGAAACTTCAAGCTTTGTAGATGGAAGCATCCAGAGTTGTGATGGGCGGACACAAATCGAATTGATTTCAATCTCTGCATTTGCATCGAGTAATTTCCATTCATTGAGATGGACATAATCGTCACCTGTGGTACGACGTATGGTCAACCTGATGATACGTTTTGATACCGTGGAAAATGGTTTTGAATCGATCATGCCATCGGTCAGTGGTGACATTGAAAACAATTGAATATATGAACCTGACTTTCCACCAAGATCTTTTTCGGAATCTGCAGCTTCCAAAGACCACCATCCATCGCCATACGTCTGGAGCACTTCCGAACCCGAAAATGAAACACTGAAAGGAAATGAAAGCGTGATGACCTGCGGATTAATATTGGCACTTCGGGCAAGTGTCTCATCGTTACCATCAAATACATCATTGATAGATCCGATATCAAAAGATTCATAAATTACCTGTACAGTTCCATTTTGGATCAGTTGGTTGATGTTATTGACAGGCAATAATAATGTGCTTTGTGAGATTGCAAAATCCCAAATGATGAAAAATAAAACACAAAACCCAATGTTTTTCATGGTGTTGAAGGTAATGTGAATCGAGTAAAAATTAAGTTTTTATACCATGGTTTGTCTGTTGACAGGGCTTAAATTTTTGCCAGACAACCGACGATAAAATTTTCTTCCGAAATGACTTCACATGTCTATGTGCATAACTAGCTGGATCTACTGATCTTCAACCAGTTACGACAGTGTGGCACACCTAGGTGTGCCACACTGTCTTTTGGAGGGCTTTTTATCCGTATTTTTATGTTGTAAATCCTTTAAATCTTTTCAACAGATGAAATACTTCTTTTTACTTCTCTTTATTCAGTTAGGTGCCACAATGATGACGGCCCAGACTGATACTACAAGCACCATGTCCGTCATGGTCAATGGAAAAGAATATAAGACAGTGCCACGTCATATACGGATCAGCAATTATGGATACATCACCGGAAATGCAATCAACCCTGATAAAAGTCTGCGTATTTGGCTAGGTACGTACGATGGCTCAGCTGTGAAAGAGTCGGGCAAATATCTTATCGTCGATGCCGACTATCCGGATACCCAGGAAAATATAAAAACTGCATATGCATCAGGAGAATATAAAGGCATTGCCGCAATCAAGTACGTAGAAGAAACCAAATCACCACGAATGGAATATCATGTCGGTATGTCCAATAACAAAGGTGAAACGATTGAAGTCAAATTTGGCAATGACGGTTATGCAGAATTCACATTTAATTCGGTGTTGAATGGTACATGGTGGAAAGAGAAAGGCACAGCCACAGCTTTTGGAGGGCTAGGTAGGATCGTGGGCAAAATGGAAGACAAAGCTGTTACAGGTGCTACAGGTTTCGATCAGGATATTGATCCTGAAGGAAATGGGTATAAGAAACAGAAGGAAACAGATATGATCACACTGACCAATGGGAAGGTGAGGATTAAGATGGCAAATTGATTTTCGAAATCTTGATGCCGGATAAAGGGATACCGGATTCCGGACTCACTCGTGAATGACGAATTAAAAAAGGGAAAGATGTTGTCCTTAGTCTCAGACTAAGGACAACATCTTTCCCTTTTTTAAATTTAAATGTTCTCACGTCTCACGTCTCACGTCTCACGTCTCACGTCTCACGTCTCACGTCTCACGTCTCACATCTCACATCTCACGTCGGTTGCTGAGCTGTAGCACAAGGATGAGTGTAGCAGGTCGAAGCACGCATCTCACATCTCAAGTTCGTCAGTCTTCCTGATCCGGAATTAAATCCAGCTTATCACGCAGTTTATTGATCAGCGGATTTTTCGTAGAGAGGATTTCAAATTTCTCACGGTTTGTGAGGAGTTTTTTTGGTTTGATGAGTTCTTTACTGCGATCGAGATCAGGGTCGATGTCAATGGTGATGTGCAGATCAGGTAATTTGACAAGACTACGTAATCCATCGATCAGGTTTGTTTCATTCAGGATCCTGTTTTTACCTGTTTGACTGCCAGTGCGGATTACTATTGTTTGTTCACCTTTGATTTCAATGATAGCTTCTGTCATGGTCTGACGCAGCGAAGGGGAAGAATGATTCTCTGCAAAATCTTTCCAGAAATCCAGAAGTACAGATAACACTAGGACAGGAATTTTTTTCTTTTCTTCTTCGTGTTTGATTTCGGCTTTCTGACGCATCGCGCCTAGTCCTTTCAATGAAGGAATTGAGATATCTACTGGCTGATCGACTTTTGCTTCTGGTGTTGGATCCGGAGGTTTGATCGATATAGTCTCGATTATTTTTTCCTCCTGTCTGAAGGAAATATTTTCTGTACTTGTTTCAGAAATAGTGGTGATCGAAATTGATTCTACAGCAATTTCTTTTTTTCCATTTTCAGAACTACCAGAGGAAGGAAGTTTTACTGTGCCGTTTTCAGACTTTTTTTTTTTCGGCTACCGGTGGATTTGGTAACTCTGTATCGCGACGGCGGTGAGCATAACACATCCGGACCAGGGACATTTCAATATGAAGCCATTTGTTTAATGCCCGTGCATATTGAATGTCACATTGATTGATCAGATCAAGATAAGTGATCAGAGATGAACGGCTTATCGTTTCGGCCTGACGGAGATACCTTGATTTTATCTGATCACCATGAGTCAGCAATTCCGCCGTGGTGGTGTCTTTGCATAAAAGCACATCACGCAGATGTTCTGAAAAACCGGAGATAAAAGCTTCTCCGTCAAATCCTCTTTTCTGAATATCTGCAAGGGTGAGAAATACATCAGACACATCTTCACGCATGAGGGCATCCGTCATATGAAAGAAATAATCATAATCAAGTAGCTGCAGACTTTCCAGCACACCGGTATAAGTGATCTTTCCCTGCGATTGGCTGGCGATGCGGTCAAAGAGCGATAATGAATCTCTGAGTGAACCATCTCCTTTCTGACTGATGATCACCAGGGCATCATCTTCCGCCTGGATAGATTCAGCGGTGCAAATTTCACGAAGATGAGCAGCGATTTCTTTTACCGGAATCCTTCTGAAATCAAAAGACTGACAGCGTGAAAGAATAGTCGGAAGTATTTTATGTTTTTCCGTTGTGGCCAGGATGAACTTGACATACGGAGGAGGCTCTTCCAGTGTTTTCAAAAAAGCATTAAAAGCTGCAGGTGATAGCATGTGCACCTCATCGATGATATACACTTTAAATCGTCCTTGTGACGGCGGAAAGCGAATCTGCTCAATAAGTGCTCTGATGTTATCAACCGAGTTGTTGGATGCGGCATCAAGCTCAAAAATGTTGAATGAACTATTGATGTCAAATGAGCGGCAGGAATCACACACATTGCAGGATTCACCTTCGCCTGTGAGATTTTCACAATTAATGGCTTTGGCAAGGATCCTGGCGACTGTTGTTTTTCCAACTCCCCTTGGGCCGCAAAAAAGATAGGCATGAGCGACTTGTCCGGATTTCAGCGAATGGGTCAGTGTATCCGTGACATGGTGTTGACCTACGACATCTGCAAATGTGTTAGGACGATATTTTCGGGCGGATACAATGTACTGGCTCATAGGTAAAGTCGGGCGGTAAAGGTAAGGAAAAGCAATGGGCAATAGGCAATAAGCAATGGGCAAAATACAATAGGCAATTGGCAACATGCAAAAGGCTAAGGCAAAGGCGAAGGAGAAAGTGGATAATAATTTAAATCAAATTCCCTCTTTCAGGGGGCAGGGGGTATGCGTAACTTTGCACTGAAAATAAGTTTATGAAAATCGCCATTGCCCAGTTGAATTATCACATCGGAAATTTTGATGGGAATCTTCAGAAAATGCTAAAGGCTACAGCCGAGGCTAAGTCTAAAGGGGCTGATTTAATTATATTTGGTGAACTGGCCACTTGTGGGTATCCGCCAAGAGATTTTCTCGAATTCAGGGATTTTATCAGACTTGCCGATGAATCGATTGATCAGCTGAGAGAAGCTTCTGAAGGTATCGGGATTGCAGTAGGAAGTCCGACTATCAATCCTGTCGTCGAAGGGAAAGATTTGCATAACAGCGTTTTTCTGCTTTACAACCAGGAAATACTGCACATTCAACACAAAACACTTTTGCCCACTTATGATGTGTTTGATGAATACCGGTATTTCGAGCCGGCAAGTAAGCATAAAACGATTATGTTTAAGGGTAAGCGAGTTGCCCTGACAGTCTGTGAAGATTTGTGGAATGTCGGGAATCTGAATCCACTTTATAAGGTTTGCCCGATGGATATCATGATGCCGGAGAAACCCGATTTTATCATCAATGTTTCCGCTTCACCTTTTGATTATAATCATGCAGCGGAACGGATAGAAGTGCTGCGTGAAAATGTAAACCGATATAACATTCCACTTTTTTATTCTAATAATGTTGGCGCACAAACTGAAATTATTTTTGATGGAGGATCTCTTATATTTTCTCCGGATGGACAGGTCTATGATGAGTTGCCCTATTTTGTCGAAGAGATAAGGTATTATCAACTGGAAGATGTTATGAAAGGCGGGTATCGACGCGAACAGTCAAAAGAAAAAATTCCATTGATTCATGATGCGATAGTACTCGGGCTGAAAGATTATTTTGGAAAACTGGGTTTGAAAAAAGCGATCCTCGGTTTGAGTGGCGGTATTGATTCTGCGATCACGACAGTCATGGCTGTACGGGCACTCGGAAAAGAAAATGTGAGAGTAGTATTGATGCCAAGTCCTTATAGTACTTCACATAGTATAGAAGATGCCAAGGCATTGGCTGAGAATCTTGACATTCGATATGATATTATTCCGATTAAGGATCCTTATGAATCATTTCTTAAAACTCTTGAAGGTGTACTTGAGGGAAAACCTTTTGATGTAACAGAAGAAAATATCCAGGCGAGATGCAGAGCGATCATATTGATGGCGATATCAAATAAGCATGGAAATATACTTTTGAATACAACGAATAAAAGTGAATTCGCTGTGGGCTACGGGACATTGTATGGTGATTTAGCCGGTGGATTATCTGTCCTGGGGGATATCTACAAAACAGAGATTTATGAATTGGCGGATTATATCAATAAGGATGAAAAGATCATCCCGGAGAATTCAATAAATAAACCACCAAGTGCTGAATTAAGACCAAATCAAAAAGACTCTGATAGTTTACCTGAATATCATATCCTTGATCCTATATTGTATATGTACATCGAGCGAAGACTGGGGCCGCAGGAAATTATTGACATGGGATATGATGAGGCATTAGTAAGAAGAATATTAAAGCTTGTCAACATCAATGAATTCAAAAGACATCAGACTGCTCCGGTGCTGAGAGTTTCTCCTAAGGCGTTTGGTGTGGGTAGGCGTATGCCTATTGTAGGGAAGTATTTAAGTTGAAAACTATCCATGAGACATTTAATAAATTGATTTATGCGCAACAACAATATATTTTACCTATTTGTATTCCTGTTATTAGGAACCTTGTTTATCCATTGTTCGAATGGGCCTGGTGGAATGAAAGATTTTCATCTGGTGACTGCAGATACGATTTTGAGCCAATATAATGCAGGTCGTGAAGAATGGGATCGTGGTCAAAAAATAGAAGGCAATGTCACCATTACAGCAACGAAATATTTAACAACTATCGATGTTGAGCCGGATAGTAGTCATAATGTTTTTTCATTTTTCCTGCAGGTGGAGAATAATGAAACAAATTTATTATCAGTTGCTCCCGGTAGAGCAGAAGTTATTTATCTGGACAGGGATTTGATTGTCAATTCGCTCGTCACAAAACGGATATTATATTTTAAAATCAAGTCGGACAAAAAGCCTTTTTATCTGGAAGGTCTGAAAGATGTGAAGGAGTATACTGGGTATGGCCTGGGCATGCGGAAAGTAGCTAAAGGTTACAAACTTGAAAGTGCTCCTTTCTGTAGTTGTATTTCGGTTGACACTAAGGGATGGAATTGTCCTTCAGGTGGAGAAAGTGAGTTGAGTTGCGGAGTTGGCAATGATGTTGGTAGTTGCAGGATAAACTGTAGTGGCCAGACCTTTGCATGTTGTGACAGTAGGAACAATTGATCTTGTTTGAATTAGGCAAACAATAGAAATTAATGATCAATCTTTTTTTTAAAAATTAAAATGAATAAAACCCATACTCATTTCATAACAGGATTATTTCTCCTTAGCATCAATTTCATTTCTTGTAAGGGAGGCACGTTTACAAGTGACACTGAATATCCTCATCTGTTAAAATTGGATACGATCCTGACGCAATACAATGGGAAGCGTGAGCAGCAGGATTGGGCTATCATTACCCAGGGCAGTGTGAACATGACAATCAAAGAAGATATGGTTACAATTGATCTCACGCCTGAACAAGGACCTGAGTTGATTACGTACTTTCTGCAGGGGGCGACTAAAAATTATGATTTAAAAACGGATTCGTTAGGCCGTTGTGAAGTACTTTTTTTGGGAAGGAATCTGATTGTTCATCCTTTTAGAGAAAAAAAGCCCTTACTTTTTACAGTGCGCGATCTGACCGTGCCTGCATATCTGAAAAATTTTATAGATGTAAAACAATGCATAGGTTATGGTCTTGGTGCCAGAAAATTTGAAAAAGGAGGATTACATGATAATGTCCCTTTCTGTCTTTGTGAAAAACTGGGAACACCAAGTTATGACTGTGGGATAGGAGATGACGGAACTGCTCATGGGTGTGCCAATGGTACTCCTGATGGAAGTTGTGAAGTCAGTTGTAGTGAAAGTGCGTTCGCGTGTTGTGACAAAAAAAAATGATCGAGTGATCGGGTGATCGAGTGATCAGGTGATCGAGTGATCGAGTGATCGGGTGATCGAGTGATCGAGTGATCAGGTGATCGAGTGATTTAAAACCAATAAAGCATACATCAATTACATTAGGTAAAAGGATAAAGGCATTAAAGACCAATTCCTCAATCGACCAGAAGGACTAGAAGGCTTTAAAATTTAAAAAAATAAGAAATCACTTATTTTTTCAGCAGATCGCGGATTTGTGTTAGTAATTCTTCCTGTGTGGGTCCGGCGGGTGCTGCGGCTACTTCTTTCTTTTTCATACTGTTCATGGCTTTCACAATAAGGAATAGCACGAAGGCGATGACGAGAAATTTGATGATGGCGGAAAGGAAGTTTCCATACTTGATAGCACCCCATGTCAGGTCGGCTATATTATTTGCTCCGGCGGCTTCGATGGCAGGGGCAAGTAAAAGTGGTGTGATGATATCATCTACAAGTGAAGAGACGATCGCACCGAAAGCACCACCGATGATGACGGCTATCGCGAGGTCAACGACGTTGCCGCGCATGATGAATGATTTGAATTCTTTAAACATTTGAAGAGAATTTAAATTTTTGAATGATCTTTTTGGATGCCGGATACCAGACTCTACATTTTTGTATCTCCGGATGCAATTTCAACTATCATAAATTGCCATTTGTAATATCCATTCTTAATGCCGCAAATTTCGCTGATTTACGCAAATTACTTTCTGCCCCTAAATCCCCTATGCTTCGACTTGCCTCTCTCAACCTTGTGCTGCAGCTCAGCAACCAGGGGACTTTCAAATTTAATTCACGTGCAAATCATGCCTTATTTTATTCAACGCTGAGCCTGCTTTGACCCATTCGGCTTGTTGTTCGTTGTAGCCGTGGAGGACATCAAAGATATCATGAGTGCCATCTGCATGACGAAGCCTGATCTTTATCTGGCTGTCGGGATTAAAATTTTCGAAGCCAAGAATGTCGACATAATCATCCTGTCTGATCAAATCATAATCCGGAGGATTGACGAATGTGAGTGCAAGCATGCCTTGTTTTTTCAGGTTTGTCTGATGGATACGGGCAAACGATTTTACAACGATCGCTTTTACACCAAGATATCTTGGTTCCATGGCTGCATGTTCCCTTGATGAGCCTTCGCCATAATTTTCTTCTCCGAAGACAATTGTTGGAACTCCTGCCTTCTGATATTTCCTCGCTGAATCCGGAACGCCCAAGTAAGATCCATCTTCCAGATTGAGGACTTTATTCGCTTCATCATTAAATGCATTGATAGCACCAATAAAACAATTGTTTGAAATATTTTCAAGATGCCCTCTGTATTTGAGCCAAGGTCCTGCCATGCTGATATGATCAGTTGTACATTTTCCTTTTGCTTTCAGCAGCACGCGCATATTCGTCACTTGCGAAAGTGTGATAGGTACAAATGGAGCCAACAACTGTAAACGATCTGATGATGGATCTACATTGATCACGACACGACTACTATCGGCAGCCGGAGGTTGAAAGCCTGAATCTTTAACATCAAATCCCTTTGGTGGAAGTTCTACTCCAACCGGCGGATCGAATTTTACAATTTCACCATTTGCATTTGTCAATGTATCCGTCAGTGGATTAAATCTGAGATCACCTGCGAATGCCATCGCCGTCACGATTTCAGGTGAAGCGACGAATGCATGTGTTGATGCATTTCCATCATTGCGTTTTGCAAAATTCCGGTTGTATGAAGTGAGAATTGTATTACGTCGTTTCGGATCATCTATATGACGTGCCCATTGGCCGATACAAGGTCCGCATGCGTTTGCAAGAACAAGACCTCCTACATCTTCAAATGCCTGAAGTAATCCATCGCGTTGAACTGTGAAACGGATTTGTTCGGAGCCGGGCGTGATCGTAAATTCTGATTTTACTTTTAAGTTTTTCTTTTTGGCTTGTTCGGCAATAGAAGCAGAACGTGAAATATCTTCATACGATGAATTTGTACAAGATCCAATCAAGCTAACCTCAATGATCGGAGGGTAGTCATTTTTTGTAACGGCTGCAGCAAATTCGCTGATAGGCCATGCGAGGTCCGGTGTGTAAGGACCATTGATGTGAGGCTCAAGTGTATTCAGATCTATTTCAATGACCTGGTCAAAATATTTCGATGGATCTGCATAGCATGCGGCATCGCCAGTGAGATGTTCTGCAATTCCATCTGCAAGTTTGGCTACATCCGCACGACCTGTGGCTTTAAGAAGACGTGCCATAGAATCATCGTACCCAAAAGTTGAAGTAGTGGCACCTATCTCAGCACCCATGTTGCAGATAGTTCCTTTTCCTGTGCATGAAAGTGATTTTGCACCTTCACCAAAATATTCAATGATAGCTCCTGTACCGCCTTTGACTGTAAGGACACCGGCTACTTTCAGAATGACATCTTTTGCGGATGCCCAGCCACTAAGTTTTCCTTTGAGATGTACACCGATCAGCTTCGGCATCTTGAGCTCCCATGGCATGCCGGCCATGACATCAACCGCATCAGCACCTCCTACTCCAATGGCAAGCATTCCTAATCCACCTGCATTTGGGGTATGGCTATCGGTCCCGATCATCATGGCTCCTGGGTAAGCATAGTTTTCTAAAACTGTCTGATGAATAATTCCTGCACCTGGTTTCCAGAAGCCAATTCCGTATTTGGTGGATACTAAGGAGAGGAAGGAATAAACTTCCGAATTGATATCAAGGGCAATTTTTAAATCTGCATTGGCTCCCGTTTGTGCCTGTATAAGGTGATCACAATGGACAGTGGTCGGTACGGCAGTTTTGTCCATGCCACAGGTCATAAATTGAAGCAAAGCCATCTGAGCTGTCGCATCCTGCATAGCTACACGGTCAGGTGCAAAGAATACATAATCATGGCCTCTTTTGTAGTCCTGTACAGGTGAGTCCGGATGTAGATGGCTGAATAAGATTTTCTCAGAAAGGGTCAGCGGGCGGCCGAGAGCAGTACGAATGGCAGTCACTTTTTCAGGCAAGCCTTTGTACATGGCCTGAATCATATCAAAATCGAATATCATAACGAGGAATTAGGTTGTCGAATAAAGTCTTAGAACAGGTGGGTAAAAATAAGGTTCTTGCCCCTAAATCCCCTAAAGGGGACTTATAATTTCGTTATTAAAGTGAGAAGGGAAATTTTCATTCGCCAAAAATTTCATGAATTTGTTAAGCAGTCTTTCTTATAGGAGAAAAGAGGAGGCCATCCTTGATACAATCTTGTATATATGCAAATACAGCCTGGAGAGAAGTTTTATTTAACCTTGGGAAATTTTCTAATATTTCATTTTCATCCCATCCCTGTGCCAATAGACCTACAATATGCTCAACAGAAATGCGTGTTCCTTTAATCGTAGGCTTGCCTAATAACACATCTTTGTCGGAAGTAATATGGTCTTGCCATTTCATAATTCGAAGTTACTGGATTTTCAGAAGAATCCGGAATGAAATTAATTAGCACCAGTTCGAGGTCAGAGACACTCGAACGTCAGGACTTCCTCACTTGTACTTAGGTTTTTAAGTGGTTCAGAAAGAAGTGTTGCCTCCATTTTTGAACGCAGATCGTCATGATTGTTCATGATTTAATATGAAAGCAGTTGATCAAATCTCTTACACTTTTTCATTTTCCAAACGCTCCAATAATCTTCCTGAAATGCGCAGAAAATCCATCTCAGTAATAATTCCGATAAGCTCACCATTTTGAACTACTGGGAGACAACCGATTTTATTTTTTCGCATGATGGTCATGGTCTCGAGAAGTGTAGCGTTTGGACCGATGGTCAGTGGATGCTTATTCATGATTTCCTTTACGGTAGTATGATCACTATCTGTGCTATTTGGTTGATTGCGTGTTTTCAATAAATGTCTAACCACAATCCGGAGTGTGACTAAGCCTACGAGCTTGCCTTCTTTATCCTCAACAGGTGTATAACGGATTTTCCGCCAGTCCATCATTTCAGCTACAAGATCAACGATGTCGTCTTTCTGTACGGTGAAGAGGTCAGTGTTCATAAATTCACTGACCTTGAGATGTGATGGACGGTATTCTTTCAGGTCGGAGAGCTCAGGCATTTTCCATTGGTGAACGGGTAAGCCCATTTTCTGATTCACTGACATAGCATGTGTGAGTACTGTCAAAGCTTCATCTTCAGTAGTCTCTTTTTTCAATTTAGTGTAGGATCTTAAAGCCCATCTTGCTCCGTTCATGTTCTCCTTAGCCCGGCATTCGATCACATCCATATATCTGGAGATATCTTCTGGGCGGATATTTCGCATCTCAAGACCTTTGCGGGCTCTGGGGATCAGTTCCTGAAGAGCAAGTTCTGCCACCGGGATTTTCTGATCATGCATCCAGGTGAATTTTGAGTCGATACCGAATTTGGCTGCCTTTATAAAATTGTCATAGACATCTTCGAAGCTCATTTTATTGCGGATGTCGCCTACATCTTCTTTCATCTGAACCATGCATCCAAGCCACAATGCGGCGTTTGCCATTTCATCCTGGACAGTTGGGCCTGAAGGAAGTACCCTGTTTTCTATCCGTAAGTGTGGTTTTCCATTTTCGCTGATGCCATAGCAAGGACGGTTCCATCGATAGACAGTGCTGTTATGGACCTGAAGAGATCCAAGTTTAGGTGTTTTTCCTGCCAGGATCATTTCACGTGCATTTTCTCTGACGTCTCCACTAAGCAGGACCCGGAAACGTGCAATATCTTCTCTGTATATGTCGAGGATAGAATGATCAAGCCATTGTTTTCCAAAGTTTACTCTTGGGCTGCGCTCGCGCATATGCTCCTGAGTAGAACGAGTATCCAAAGCCTGTTGGAACATAGCGATTCTGGATTCGTGCCAAAGCCTTCTTCCAAATACAATCGGAGAGTTTGCGGCCAGGGCCATAACTGGTGCCGAAAGAGCCTGGGCGAGGTTGTACATAGGGACAAAGTCAGCCGGACTTACCTGAAGGTGGACCTGGAAGCTTGTATTGACAGCTTCGAGTAAAGGTGAATCATGTTTGAGCAGCAATTCGTCAATGCCCACCAGATTGAGTTCGTACGTATTGCCCATCATTTGTTGGTTGATGGCTTCCATCAGTGCGAAGTAGCGCTGTTTAGGAGTGAGGTTGCTCATCTCCATATCAAACTTTCTCAGAGTGGGCAAGATGCCGGTGAGGATGATTGTAGCCCCGAATTTATTGACGATTCCTTCTATTAAAGCAAGTTTGGCAGAGTTCTCATCCTCCATATCTCTCAATGCGCTGCCTGAAAATTCGCGAGGGTCGAGATTGGTTTCGAGATTAAACCTGGCGAGCTCTGTTCCTACCCAGTCCCATTCAGTCATATGCTCCAGGGCCTCCATATTGACACAGGCGGGTTTGAAGGTGGTCTGATCTACGAGGACCATTTCCTGCTCGGCTCCGATCCGGACGATGTCCGTTTCAAACCAGTCATTGTTGATCATATACTCCAATGCGTTGACATCATCAAGCAGTGACTTGACGAATCGTTGCATTTCATCATGCGATTTGACTATCGAAACATGTTGTTCTCCCATGGTTTAAAACTACTGTTTCATCTCATATCACACAAGCATCTTCACAGAATGGTCTATAGTCTCTTGTCATAGCTACAAGTCAGGCTGTGGGGCCAGGGCTTTGGCAGAAATGAAAGACTGACTTTTGCTCAATTAAAATTCACTATTGACCAAAGACTTATGCCTAAACTCGCTGCCAGGACTATTGACTCAAGACCACTTATCAAACAGATCAACATAACTAAATGATCAACTCCTACGTTAGTTTGAAATCAAGATGAAAAAAGAAATTCCAGGTTTGTCAAAATGGATATATCTCATTGGGATATGCATAGTTATGTCCTGTAATAAGGACAAACGGCCTGAGCTGTTTGAATTGAATCAATTTGTTGATTTTGATATTCAGCCGGGGTTGAACACTTTTGACACACACTTTTTTATAATTACACCTTTGGCTAGTTCCTTTGATGAGAAATTGGCTGCGTCTGGAAGAACACGGAGTGAGGTCAAAAGCATTGAGTCAAAAGATGCCTACCTGTCCGGAATATTTAATGATGTGAATTTGAAATTTATCAGGACGATATCGGTGTATATTTTTGATCCGTTCAATCCATCAGACAAGATTGAATTCTTTTACCTGGATCCCATTCCGTATAAGAATACGACGAGCATTAGATTATTTCCCGGGATTGCGGATATCAGTCATTGGGTTGATCAGGAATTTTTTGGAATTGAGGTGAGGCTAAATTTCAGGGATGTGACGCCGAGTCTTACACAGATGCGATTGGAGTTTGATATCCGGGCGATAGGGGAATAGCAGTGGCAGTGGCAGTAGCAGGAAGATATCAAGGAAGACAATATCAATCCAGTTGACACTGAAATGTTATACGAGACAGATTTTTGATGCCTGATGTTACCAACCTATAGCCCCTACGGGGCATATTATAGCAAATCACTCTCTTACTCTATCATTCCTCTTCTTCGTTTGATTTCTCCTGGTTGACCTGATCCCAGGCGTATTGTTTCAAAAAGAGATACCATTTGATAAGTTTTCTGATATCGTTGATGTGAACGCGGTCTTCATCATGTTGAGGGACGATCATTCTCATCCAGGTCCGCAGTATGTCTGCTTTATCATTTTGATCAGGAAGAGGTGTAGTGCTTTCGGTGTCGTTTATTTTTTGCAAAGCGACATCAAGGCTTTCAACATCAGTATAGGTGTATATACCAATAGAAACTAATGGGGTAAACTGGTGTTTTCGACCGGAGACAAATTGTCGTTTGTTGGTATCAAAACTTTCGATCAATAAACCATTGGGCCTGGAGGCTAATAATTTATATAATCCCGGCATGCCGGTCACAGATATGATGTTATCTAATTTCATCAGTAGGATAGTAATTTAAGCATCTGATCATATAATCGTTGTGGAGGGAGGAATTGTTGCTCAAGAACACCGGCAAAAGGGACCGGAGTATCCAGCGAACCCACTCTCATCACAGGGGCGTCAAGATATTGAAACATATGCTCTGCTATGTATGCAGCAATGTCGGCACCAATTCCGCCGGTGAGTGTGTCTTCGTGTAAGACTAGTACACGATGTGTTTTCTGCACACTTTCTAAAACAGAATCCCAGTCAACAGGTAACAACGTACGCAGGTCAATAATATCAAGATCCCAATTTTCTTTTTCAGCTAATTGTTCGGCCCACAACACACCATACCCATAGGTGATGATCGTGGCTTCTTCACCAGTTCTGACTTGTCGTGCTTTGCCGATGGGTGTTGTGTAATATCCGACCGGGACATTGCCGCTGATGCCTCTGTATAAAGCTTTGTGTTCAAAATACATGACAGGATTAGGATCTTCGAAGGCAGCCAACAACAAACCTTTAGCATCTTCAGGCGTAGAAGGATAGACAATTTTGAGACCGGGTGTGTGATAATACCATGCTTCATTACTCTGACTATGAAATGGTCCTGCTCCGGTGCCTGCACCCGTAGGCATACGGATGACAACATCTGCATTTTCACCCCAACGATAGTGAAGCTTAGCGAGATTGTTGACGATCTGATTAAAACCGCATGTCGCGAAATCGGCGAACTGCATTTCCATCATCACTTTGAATCCCTCAAGGCTCAGACCTAAAGCTGTACCTACAATGCCGCTTTCGCACAATGGAGTGTTGCGGACTCTGTCTTTACCATATTTATGTAGAAAGCCATCTGTGATTTTGAATACACCACCGTAGTCTGCGATATCCTGGCCCATGAGTATGAGCTTAGGATGCTTTATCATCGCTTCATTCAATCCATCACTTATCGCATCGACGAGACGCATTTCTTTTATCTCAGCTGATGGATTTGAAATTTTGAAATCAAAGGGTTTATAGATGTCATCTAATTCATGATTGAGATCTGCTTCCAGATCGGGCTCATCATTAGTGATATCAAGATGTTGTTGGATCAGTGCTTCATTTTCGCTTCTCAATGAAGCTATGGTGACAGCAGACAATACGCCTTCCTGCAAAAGAAATTGTTCATAATTGCGGAGAGGATCTTTCTTTTCCCATGCTTCGATCAGTTCCGGTGGAACATATTTTACGCCTGATGCTTCTTCGTGTCCACGCATACGGAAGGTCATACATTCGATGAGTACAGGAGCGGGCTTTTTACGCATTTTCTTTGCGTATTTATCAATGGTTGTGTAGACTTCAAGGATGTTGTTGCCATCAATGAGTTCACAGGCCATTCCATAGCCTTTTGCTTTGTCGACTATATGTTTGCAATTGAACTGTTCGGAGGAGGGTGTTGAAAGGCCGTATCCATTGTTTTCCACGATGAAGATGACGGGTAATGACCAGACGGAAGCGATATTGAGGGCTTCATGAAAATCGCCTTCGCTTGTTCCGCCTTCGCCTGAGTAAGCCACTGAGACCATTGGTCGTTTGTCGAGTTTGTACGCCAGGGCTGCACCACATGCTATGGCCAATTGTGGTCCCAGGTGTGAGATCATACCAACGATTCCATATTCCAAAGTACCGAAATGAAATGAGCGGTCTCTTCCTTTGGTGAAGCCATTCATTTTACCCTGCCATTGGGAGAAGAGACGGTGTAAAGGGATATCACGATTGGTGAATACGCCTAGATTTCTGTGGAGTGGGAATATCAGTTCTTTAGGTTGTAAAGCGAGTGTAGCCCCAACAGAGATGGCTTCCTGGCCTATGCCTGAGAACCATTTGCTGACTTTGCCCTGACGGAGAAGTTTGAGCATTTTCTCCTCAATCATGCGGGGTAGTAAAATGCCTTTATAAAGCCTTAACAGATCAGCGTCTGTGAGGCTTTTTCTTTTGAATTTTATCGGGGCTTTTTGTTTAGGTTCTTTCAACATAAGAAACAAAAGTACACCGGGGATTTCGCAGTGTGACCCCCTACCCCCTGAAAGGGGGAATTGATTTTTACCCCCTGCCCCCTGAAAGGGTGACTTGATTTGACTCGTCCTTTCACGGGGTAGGGGGTCAGAAAAGTTCGCGCAGGATTTTCAATGAATGGACTTCTCTCAGGGTTTCTACATGGAGTTGGTAATACATGATGATGAGGTCGATTAATCTTCTCCGGGTATCCAGAGAAACTTCGGCTTTGCTAGATGGATCGCTTTTTAAAATCATTTGTAATTGAACAATCTCTTTGGAGGTCATGACGTAATCGTGAACAGGTCTCGTGGAAACCAGATGACCTTCCATGAGATCAAAGAACTGACCATCGATGTTGCCTTCAGGTATTTCAAAACCGAAACCAAGGTGATGTGAAAGTGATACAAGGAATCTGATGAGGAAATCGCGATCATAGATCACTGATGAATCATAGCGCACCAGTTCGTCGTGTAAAAATTTAAATAATTCCGGTTGTTGGTAGGCTGTCGAGAGACATCGGGACGTAATTTCTGCAAGACAAGTGATCACGGATGATTTGTTCATATCAAAAGGAATGCTTTGATACGTGTAGTCAAGCCGGACTTCTTTAATGCGATTGATTTTTTTGTGATCCTGGTGATAGGCTACGATTTCAACCAGTGTAAGTAATTGAAGGAACGATGCAGGAGTAATTGCTTTTGCTTTTCTGACGCTGTTGATGATGAATGTTTGATGGCCCTTTTGTTCGGTATACATGTCTACGATCAGGCTGGATTCGCCGAATTTGACGGTGCGGAGGACGATGGCGCGGGTCTGGTAGATCACGGGAGTAAAGATAGGCTAAGGCTATGCTTCGACCTGCCCCGCTCAATCTTGTGCTATGGTTCGACCTGCTTACACTCAACCACGGGCTATAGCTCACCAACCGCAGCTCAGCAACCGGCGAAGGCGAAGGAAGGCGAAGGCAACCCAATTTATACTCTATGATTCCAGGGATTATAAAAAAAGCCGGCGAGACTGCCGGCTTTAAAGTTCATACATCCATTGACTTAAATCTATAAGTCAGGATGATACTCTTTTATGTTTTGGACAAATGCCTGCAATTCTTTTGGATTTGAACATCCTATATTGATTTCTTCATTGTCTTTCATGGTCAGATGCAGACATGTATTACC
>JBATMM010000040.1:0-17654 GCA_049289835.1 Saprospiraceae bacterium
AGTAATCAGTAATCAGTAATCAGTAATCAGTAATCAGTAATCAGTAATCAGTAATCAGTAATCAGTAATCAGTAATCAGTAATCAGTAATCAGTAATCAGTAATCAGTAATCAGTAATCAGTAAAAAAAATAATTATTCTCCTTTAAAACAAAAATTAAGCTGAAATATTTAATAAAAATATTATTTATTGTCTCTAAGCTTAGAAATCAATTACGTTATTTAACAATTTACATTATTTACTTAGCGATTACATTAAATATTTATTCAACAAATTGTTATTCGCAGGAAAATATTCTACATCAAAATTGTCATTTTAAATTCCATGTTCCGCAGGATACTATTTTATCATGGCCGGAGACGATAATTCCGGGGACAATCACTTGGGATAAAAATGGTATACCGGTGATTGTTGATTATAAATTGATGGACAATAAAATTTTTCCGGATTGGGAAACACTGAGCATTGATGCAGATTCGATCGAGGTCAATTTCAGCGCATTGCCCTACTCCTTTCATCAACGACAAACGCTTTGGGATTCAAGTCAGATAAGGATTGTAGACGGAGATGCAGTATATAGTCCAGTCTTATTAAATCCGGGTAGTTTGTTATTTCAATCCTCCGGGCTGGAGTATGACGGTGCACTTACGCGAGGGTTCTCATTAGGAAATAATCAAAGTCTTGTATTCGATTCTGAATTAAATCTGCAATTAAACGGCAATATTGGTGATGGATATTTAATTAAGGCAGCCATTACGGATCAGAATCTTCCTATTCAGCCAGATGGTACTACAAGGCAAATACAAGAATTTGATAAAGTATTTATTGAAATTGACAAAGATCAGCATTCTGTCCTGGCTGGTGATTTTGATGCTATAAATCCTGAAGGATATTTCATGCGTTATAACCGGAAATTAAAAGGTGTGGAATATTCATTTGAGGGAAATAAATTTCATGAACCATGGACTATCAAAGGATCGGCTGCTGTATCAAAGGGGAAATTTACGCGACAAACCCTGACACCTACTGAAGGAAACCAGGGACCTTATCCTTTGAAAGGGGAAAATGGGGAATTATTTATTATTGTTTTAGCGGGTTCAGAGAAAGTGTACATCGACGGGCAACTGCTGACCAGAGGTGAAGATGCTGATTACATCATGGATTACAATAAAAGTGAAATTACTTTTACCCGTCGTGTCCTTATAAATGTTCGTCATCGCATCACCATTGAATACGAATATGCGCAATTTAATTTTCAAAAATCCCAAAACACATTGGAGGTGAGATATCAGAAGAATAAATTAGAATCTTATTTTAATTTTTTCCAGGAGAATGACAGTAAATCTGTCACCGGTGACCTGCAACTCAATGCAGAAGATCTTGCTTTATTAAATATGGCAGGAGACGGAGGGAGTCAATTTCAAAAAAGTGGAATTAAAAAGTTGAATGAAGGATATAATACCAATCTCATTCTTTATACAACTATTGATACCATTGTGAATGCTGTGATTTATACAGATGTACTTACCTGGTCCACAGATCCACAAAAGGCCAATCTTATCGTGACGTTTAGTGAAGTTGGGCAGGGGAATGGAGATTATATCATCAGCCCCAATCCATCACCTAATGGGCGTATTTATAAATGGATTTCACCGGATGCAATTACAGGTGAGAGAAGAGGAAATTTTTCTCCAATAATTCCACTGCAGGCTCCACAACAAAAGCAAATGTTAACTGCAGGAGGTGAGTATCGGTGGAATAAAGAAGGAAAAATAACTGCAGAATTTGGACTAAGCCGGCATGATCTAAACCGGTATTCGTCATTGGATGATAATGATAATACAGGAGGTGCACTAAAAGTGACGCTTTCAGAATTGTATTCGTTAGGCAGGTCATGGACAATATCTCCTATGATAAGTTATGAGGGAAATGAAATAAATTTTCGATCACTTGACCCTTATCGAAATCCAGAATTTGCCCGGGATTGGAGTTTATCTCAGAATATTGGTCCGGCAAATGAGCAACTACCTTCTATCAAATTAAGTATCAAGAAGGGAGCATCTATTTTTTCTGAATACAGATTTAATGGTTTTTACAGATCGGGAGGATATGCAGGAAATAAGCATACGGCACTGATCAGGATTGATACAGCAGGATGGAAATTTTCCGGTATTATTGGAATTCTGGACGCTGGAGATAATGTAAACAAAAGTCGATTTTTCAGGCCAAATGTAAATCTGGAGCGTGTAATCCGCAAGAATGGTGATTGGCGCCTGGGTGTTAAATATTTCGAAGATCGAAATGAAGTGAGTAATGTGTCAAATCATGATCTGGCCCTAAATAGTTTTGTTCAGAATCAAATGTCGTTTTATTTTAAAAATGATATTAATGACAACACTCATTTATTTATCAGTTACAACATAGAACGACCTAAAATTCCTTATTTGAATCAATTGAAATCTTCTGAAAAAGTAAATGAATGGAATATTGAAGGGCATTTTCATGAGTGGAAATATTTAAAAATGGACTATACGGTAAAGAACCGAAACGTAGAATCCTTGCTTTCGTCAGCTGGCAGTCGAAATCGAAATTTATTGGGTCGAATTGACCTGACTATTGATGCGTTTAAAAAAGCATTCAGATGGTCATCCGGATATGAAATCAGTAACGGGCAGGAACCGAAAACAGAATACAAGTATATAAAGGTTCAGAAAGGAGAAGGCAATTATTTATGGGTAGATAACGGAAATGGTATCGAGGAAATTAATGAATTTGAAATAGCGCCATTTGCAGATCAGGGTGAATACATAAGAGTGCTGGCGTTTAATAGTGAATTTATCAGCACCAGGGCATTAGGATTGCAGCAATCGATAAACATGGATTTGAAGAAAATAGAATCTACAGGATGGGTTTCAAAAATTGCTGCAGTATCCTCATACCAGATGAATCGTAAAATAAGAGAAGATGAGGATAGTCCCTATTGGAATCCATTTTATCAACAATACGCTGATACATCCATTCTTAGTTTTTCGAATACCTGGAGAAATATTCTATACTGGAACAGGTCAAGCACCGTGTATGACATTCAAACAGGCTATATCCATCAGCAAAGCCAGGTATTACAAACTTCAGGATTTGAGAGCAGAGAGATTAAGGATTTAACGTTCAGATGGCGAGTCAGTCTCAGAAAAAAAATGGATATCGTCATCAATGCCAGAAAAGGAATGCGGGAAAACCGATCTCAATATTTTGAAGAGCGGAACTATGATCTATCCCAGTACGATATAAGTTCTGAATTGAATGCAATCATCAAAGAAAGATTCAGACTCACAGGGTTATATCAATTCCTATCTCAGGAGAACATAAGAGGTGATGAGCGTTTCACCAGTCATAAATTATCGATAGAGAGTGTGTGGCGAAGGAGCATCAGTTCGGATCTTCGTGGGCAAGTAAGCCTGGTGCAAATCAATTATGCCTCATCGGGCAATAGTGCCATTGATTTTGCAATTCTGCAGGGTCTACAAAACGGATCTAATCTACTTTGGTCACTGCAATTCAATACCCGGTTGAATGAATCCCTTATTCTGACCTTACAATATAATGGCCGAAATACCGGGGATGAGAAGACCATCCATACCGGAAATGCACAGATAAGGGCTAATTTTTAAAAAGGGAGTAGCTTCATTTTCCTACTTTTACCTTTTATGAAAAACTCCTCCATCAAAATATGGTAAAGAACGAGTCAGGTGGTTTAAGGGATTATCTCAGGACTAAAGATTTCAAATACACGATAACGGCTGTCCTTTTGTTTTTAGGGATATTCCTGCTATCTGTATTTCTATGGCTACGTATTTATACGCATCATGGACAGGAGCTGGATTTGCCTGACTATACCGGCTTCCAATATGAAGATGCTGTGAAGGATGCTATGCGAAAGAAATTCAGGATGAGCATTTCGGATTCTCTGCACATCCTGGGCAAACCGGGAGGGCAAATACTAAAACAAAATCCTGCACCACATTCCCTGGTCAAGCAAAAGCGGATGATTTATGTCACCATTACGAAAAGAAGTCCGGATAAAATATTGTCCGGGAGATTACCTGAGATGTATGGGAAAAACTTTCAAAGAAAGAAGCGGGAGCTTGACGAACATTTTCAGATCAAATCAAAGGTGATTGAGAAACGCTATGATCCTGCTGAAGAAGGCCAGATCCTTGAGGTTCAATACAGAGGACAGACCATCATGGATAGTAAAGGCCGGAATAATGATGTTCAGATTGAGAAAGGTGATGCATTGGATTTTATTATATCAGAAAAATCAGGAGGGCTGATAGACATCCCTAATCTATTATGCAAAACATATGATGAGGCACAGTTCCTTCTTGAGAATTTAGGACTTACTGTTGGTGAAGTGCTTAAAGAGGGTGATGTCAGTGATTTGTCATCAGCATACATTATTGCACAAGATCCGGTGGCAGACGGTGGGACTATAAAAATGGAATCAGGTATTCAATTGACGGTAACTCAGAATAAACCAGAATCTTGTAATTGATTTTCGATTTTCGATTTTCGATTTTCGATTTTCGATTTTCGATTTTCGATTTTCGATTTTCGATTTTCGATTTTTAAGATCCAATAAATTGCTACTAAATCAAAATATAATGATACTTATATGAAAGAAATCACTGCTGTTGAATTAGATGAGAGAATGAAGCGAGGTGAAGAAATTGTACTGATTGATGTGCGTGAGCCATATGAGAATGAGGAGTTTAATATAGGTGGCGTCAATATACCATTGGCGGAGATACCTGCCAATATTGATAACCTCAAAGACTATGGTGCTACTGACATCATACTTTACTGCAGATCAGGCAATCGGAGTGGAATGGCACAAAAAATACTGGCTGTTCAATTTGATATGCATAATACGGTTAATCTGAAGGGAGGAATGAATGCGTGGAAACAAGAGGTGAGAGGGTAAGACAGTAAGACAGTAAGACAGTAAGACAGTAAGACAGTAAGAGGGTATGAGGGTAAGAGGGTAAGAGGGTAAGACAGTAAGGCAGTAAGAGGGTAAGACAGTAAGAGGGTAAGACAGTAAGAGGAAGGAAGAGGATTAAAATTTGTTTTTCCACATCATGCTTTCTACGGGGCGATCGGTACGTTGGTTGTATTTGGCACCAGGTTTTTTGTTGTATGTGTTTTCTATGTCTCCCTCAACTAAGAAATAGATTAATTGTCCGATGGGCATACCGGCATATATCCTGACGGGTTTGACACAAGAGATCTCAAGTGTCCATGTATTACAATAGCCTACATCGCCTTTACCGGCGGTAGCGTGAATATCTATACCAAGGCGTCCCACACTTGATTTCCCTTCCAAAAACGGGACAGCACAGTGCGTTTCGGTATATTCGGATGTAACGCCCAGGTATAATTCTCCTGGCTGGATAACAAAGCCTTCGGGACCAATTTCAAGATGAATGATTTCGTTGTGGAGCTTCGCATCGAGAACATCATCTTTATAAACTGCGAGATAAGGAGCAAGATGAACATCGTATGAATTTGTTCCCAACCCGGCTCTGTCAAATGGAGTGATCACAATATCTCCTTTTTCGATAGCTTTTAAAATCTGAGTATCTGTTAAAATCATAGAATTCCGGTTATAAGGAGGCGCAAAAGTAACAATATGTTACACTTTCATATTTTATACGAATGATGATTGAGCTTATTGCTGCTAATTACGCCAATTAACGCTAATTAGAATAAATGTCCTTAGATATATCGTTTTGATCCCATAAGACAAGATTCCAAATTCTAATAAACGGTTACAAATTTGTCCCGGGAGTCACAACAACAATAATTTATAGTTTTGCTAAGAGATGGAGATCCTGCACCAGATAAAATTAGAAAACACGATAGTTGCTGTTGGTCGTCACCAGGGAATGGACATTGATCCTGATAAAATGATGTTTGACCAGGAAAAATCCATTCTGAATCAATTGTCACCCCGTAAAAGAAGTGAATGGTTAGCCAGCAGAGAATTACTTTTTAGGATCGCCAAATTGCCTGAACGAGTCGAATGCCTATATGATGATTTTGGCAAACCTTATCTGAAAGGTATAAATAAACATATTTCAGTAAGTCACAGTGAAGAATGGTGCAGTGCTATGATAAGTGACAAATCGTGCGGTGTAGATATCCAGGTCTATACCGATACTGTACAACGCATTTCAAATCGTTTTCTTTCTGAGCATGAATTGACTGAGATCTCGAAAATGAAAAATAAGCTTCATTTTCTTCATCTTTATTGGGGTGCGAAAGAATGTATGTATAAAGCATATGGAAAGCGTAAACTGGAATTCCGTTCTCATATTTATATGCGGTCCATTCATACTGAAGAATGTACTGCAGTAGGTGAGATCAAATATGAAGACATACATTTGCTCTATGACATACATTATCGATTTTTACCGGAGGCCATGTGGGTTTTTTGCCTGCAGCGCTCTGCTCATGACTCTGTTGATCAGTCAGGGGTGTAAACAAAAAGGTGAAACGGCTTCAAATGCAGATGAAAAAGTAGTAACTGCTGATTCTCTTCCAGACGATTTTATAGCCTTTTTCGACAAGTTTCATAGTGATACGGTTTACCAGATGGCACACATCCTGTTCCCTCTTGAAGGGCTTCCCAGTTCTGACAAACCAAATGACACGATAGCAACAAAGCGATTTTTCTGGCAAAAAGCAGATTGGAAAAAACATAATCTTTTTACAGATCCTTCGCATCAATTTGATCAATGGTTTGAAGTGATCGGTGACCGTGTGATTGAGCATTGGATACAAATGAAAGGCAGTAACATGTACATTCACCGGAGGTTTGCTAAGCTCGATGATGGCTGGTACCTGATTTATTATGCGGGATTAAGACCGATGGAAAGAAAAGGCAATGAGCAATGAGCAATGAGCAATGAGCAATGAGCAATTGGCAATTGGCAATTGGTAATGAAAAAGAAGGCGGAGGCTGAGGCGAAGGAAAAGCAATAGGCAATGAAAAAGAAGGCTGAGGCTGAGGCGAAGGCGAAGGCGAAGGAAAAGCAATAGGCAATAGGCAAAAGGCAAAAAACAATTGGCGATTTGCAAAAAACAATTGGCAAAAGGCAAAAATCAATTGGCAAAAGGCAATTGGCAAAAATCAAAAATCAAAAATTAATAGGCATATGCCATTGGAAATTGTTTTTAGATGCGATTAATAAACTTAAAAAAAATGTCCGGCGAACTCCAAAAGGGGTTATAAAAATTTGCCGGGGTTGAGATAATGGAGGATGTAATCACTTATTCCGATTTCTAATTGAATTGATGGAAGATTTAAGCCTGCTTTTTCCCATTTTGTCATATCGGCTTGTGTGTGATATTGATATTTTTCCTGAAGGTCGTCGGGCATGTCGATGTATTCGATGTTAACAGGCATCGATATCGCATCAAATGAGGCTTTACCCAGATCTTCAAAGGTTCTTGCTTGACCAGTGCCCGCATTATAAATGCCGGATTCAGGTTTTTTTGAATATATGTTCCAGAGCATTTCGTGAATGTCTTTGACATAAATAAAATCGCGCAACTGGCCTCCATCTTTATAATCAGGACGATGTGATTTAAATAATTTCAATTGGCCACTGTCCCTGATCTGGTGCCATGCATGAAAAACGACCGAAGCCATTCTTCCTTTATGACCTTCATTTGGACCATATACATTGAAGAACTTCAAACCATACCATAATGGCGGTGCAATCTTTTGATCAAGCACCCAAAGATCAAATGCATGTTTAGATCTGGCGTAAGCATTTAATGGAACTAATTTATTGATTCCTATATGATCATCACTGAAGCCGAATTGACCATCACCATAAGTGGCAGCACTAGATGCGTATATTAATGGAATGGAATGGCGGGCACAAACAGACCAGATATCTTTGGAGTATTGAAGATTAAGTTTTTCGAAGATAGCGACATCATCACTGATGGTATCTGTCCTTGCCCCTAAATGAAAAACCGCCTCAACCTGTGATGCTACTTTTTCAAAATAGGCAATGAAAAGATCGCGATGAATCCACTCATAAACCCGTTTACCAACGAGGTTTTTTTCCTTTTTCCATTGATAAAAATCATCGGAAACAATGATATCCTGATGGCCTAACTGGTTGAGGTAGCTTATGAAGCCACTTCCAATAAAACCCATCGCACCAGTGACTATAATCACGATTCTACAGGTTCAGACGTAATGTAGGATTCTATGGGTGGACAAGTACAAACCAGATTACGATCTCCATACGCATTGTCAACCCTGGCGACAGAAGCCCAAAATTTATGACGGTGCCGAAGTAATGGTAATGGAAATGCAGCTTCACTTCTTGAATAAGGAAGGCTCCACTCATCTGCAGTAATCACTGTAAGCGTATGTGGTGCATTCGAAAGCACATTATTGTCCGCAGGTTGTAAACCGGTACTCACATGATCAATTTCCTTATGAATCTGAATCATAGCGTCGCAAAATAAATCGAGTTCTGCTTTTGATTCGCTTTCAGTAGGTTCAATCATAATTGTTCCCGGCACAGGGAAAGATAAAGTAGGTGCATGGAAACCATAATCTATCAATCGCTTTGCAACATCTTCAGCTGAAACACCTGCCGGTTTGAATGGACGGAGATCGATAATCAATTCATGTGCAGTCCTTCCGGCTTCACCGGTATATAAAATTTCAAAATATTTCTCCAATCTCGATTTAATATAATTGGATGCAAGAATAGCATGAATAGTGGATAAGGTCAATCCATCAGCACCTAACATCCTGATGTACCCGTAGGAAATCAGTAATACAGAGGCACTACCCCACGCTGCACTTGAAACTGCATCAATGGCAGCAGATCCACCGACTTTGTTTAATGGATGACCAGGTAAATAAGGTGCGAGTTTTTCATTCACACATATGGGCCCCATACCAGGTCCACCGCCTCCATGTGGAATGGCGAAAGTTTTATGAAGATTGAGGTGACATACATCAGCGCCGATAAAACCGGGACTGGTGAGTCCAACCTGAGCATTCATGTTGGCGCCATCAAGATAAACAAGACCGCCGTGCTTATGAATGATATTGCAAAGCTCTTTGATTGTTGTTTCAAAAACACCATGAGTAGAAGGATAGGTCACCATCGCAGCTGCAAGACGATCAGAATATTTTTCTGCCTGTGCATTTAAGTCGGTCATATCAATATTGCCACGTTCGTCACATTTGACTACTACCACCTCCATTCCGGCCATCACAGCGCTTGCCGGGTTGGTGCCATGTGCAGATTGGGGAATCAATGCGATGTTTCGATGTGATTGTCCATTTGCTTCGTGATATGCTCTGATCGTCAATAGACCGGTGAGTTCGCCCTGGGCTCCGGAATTTGGTTGCAATGAGCATGCTTTCATTCCGGTGATCTCACAGAGGTAAGCTGATAATTCATCAAATATTCTGTGGTAACCTGCTGCCTGTGCATCAGGCACAAATGGATGAAGACCTGAAAATTCGGGCCAGCTCACCGGGAACATTTCGGATGCAGCATTGAGCTTCATCGTACAGGAACCTAATGGTATCATCGCATGCATGAGCGAGAGGTCTTTATTTTCCAGTGATTTGATATATCGCATCAATTCTGTTTCGGTGCGATACATACTGAATATCGGATGTGACAAATAATCATCTTTGCGAAGAAGATGATCCGGTATCATCATTTTATTTGCTGTCGATGCATCAGAGGATGCCTTTTTATCCATTGCTATTGAAAACACTGAACAGATATCCAGGAGATCTTCTTTTGAAACAGTTTCATCAAGACTTATACGAATATCCTCAGCTGTGTAGTAAAAATTAATTTTCCTTATTTCCGATTCAGCTTTGATCCTATGTTTGATTTCTGAAGTAACGGGAATAGTAAGCGTATCGAAGAATATACTATGAAGAGGGGTAAGCCCGATTGATTTGAGGTGTTGATAAACAGCGGCTGTTTTCGTATGTACATCCATTGCAATATTCTTCAGTTGTTGAGGTCCGTTATAAATTGCATACATGCCGGCCATAAACGCCAATAAGGCCTGGGCTGTACAAATATTGGAGGTAGCTTTCTCACGTTTGATATGTTGCTCCCGGGTGCCAAGCGCCATACGAAGTGCACGCTGTCCAAACCTGTCAACAGATACACCGATAATGCGTCCGGGAATACTTCGTTTGTATTCTTCTTTTGTAGCAAAAAAAGCAGCGTGAGGACCACCAAAACCTATCGGTACTCCGAATCTTTGTGTATTCCCTATAACTACATCTGCACCCCATTGTCCGGGTGGTGTAAGTAAAATAAGTGCTAACAAATCAGAAGCCACAGCGACTTTGATATGATCAGCCTGCCAGGACTTTACCTTATCGGTATAATCGTGTACTGCACCTGTCGCATCAGGATATTGAAGCAGCGCTCCAAAAAAATCTTCTCCTCCATTCCATGTCTTCCAATCACCTGTCATGATGGAAATACCTATTGGTTTAGCTCTTGATTTGAGAACAGCCAATGTCTGAGGAAAAATATTCTGATCAACGAAGAATTTAGTTGGCGAAGAAGTGCCATTTTTTGATTTCTTCGAAGATAAGTGATACAACATACTCATGGCTTCACCAGCTGCAGTTCCTTCATCAAGAAGAGAAGCATTTGCAATAGGTAATCCAGTAAGATCACTTACGACGGTTTGAAAATTTAAAAGCGCTTCTAATCGGCCTTGTGAAATTTCAGCCTGATATGGAGTGTATTGCGTGTACCATCCCGGATTTTCAAAAATATTTCTTTTGATCACAGAAGGCGTGTGTGTTCCATAATATCCAAGTCCTATGTACGACCTGAACACCTGGTTCTGTTCCGCGATCGAACGCATATGGCGTAGATATTCCTGTTCGGTAAGTGCCCCTGGAATATTTAAGGGGTGTAAAAGCCGGATGTCATCCGGAATGGTCTCTGCAATCAACTGATCAAGGTCTTTTGCATTGAGAACAGATAACATTTCTTTCAATTCATCCGGATCGGATGTACCAATATGCCTTTGAGCGAAACCGGTCATTATTCCTTGTTTTGACATTTGACTAAAGAGGGTATAATCCACGCCTCAACGAAAAAATCAATTTTAAGTTGAAGACAGTTATTTCAATTTAAATGCTTTCTTAATTTCTGCTACTTTATCCAGTTTTTCCCAGGTAAAGGTTTCGACTTTTATTTTCTTGATCTTTCCGCTTCCGTCTTTGAATTCGACAGTCTTTTTTTCAGAAACCCTTCCCATGTGTCCATACGATGCTGTAACTCCATAGATAGGTTTTCTCAATTGAAGTCTTTGTTCAATATCATAAGGTCTCATCGGAAAAATCTGTTTCACTTTTTCAGCTATTTCCGCATCTGTCATGTTTACTTTCAACATGCCTGTGCCATATGAATTGATATAAATATTGGTAGGTTCAGCGACGCCAATTGCATAAGAAACCTGGACCAATACTTCATCACAAACGCCTGCTGCAACCAGATTCTTTGCGATATGTCGGGTTGCATATGCTGCGGATCTGTCTACTTTACTTGGATCTTTTCCGGAGAATGCTCCACCACCATGTGCGCCTTTGCCACCGTACGTATCGACGATAATTTTTCTCCCTGTCAAACCTGTATCTCCATGTGGTCCTCCGATGACAAAATTGCCGGTTGGATTGATATGGTATTTGATGTGATCAGTGAATAGTTTTTTCAAAGAGGCTTTTAATTTACTTTTCACTTTAGGAAGCACGATATTGATCACATCTGATGAGATCTGTGTTTGCATTGCCTTTTGGGCCTTCAGCTTTTCTGCATCACTATCATTTTTTGGCTTTACAAATTCATCATGCTGGGTGCTGAGTACAATTGAATCAATCCGGATGGGCTTATTGTCATCACTATATTCAATTGTCACCTGTGATTTGGCATCGGGGCGAAGGTATTTCATCAGTTTGCCTTCTTTCCTTATGGCTGATAGTTCGATCAGAATTCGATGAGAGAGATCTAAAGCCAAGGGCATGTAATTATCTGTTTCAGCAGTCGCATAACCAAACATCATTCCCTGGTCACCTGCGCCTTGTTCTTCTTTTTTTTGTCTTTCTACACCCTGATTGATATCAGCAGATTGTTCGTGAATCGAAGAGAGGATACCGCATGATTTGGCTTCGAACATATATTCGCTTTTGTTGTAACCGATCCGGTCAATGACATCGCGGGCTATTTGTTGTAGATCCAGGTAGGTTTTAGACTTAACTTCTCCTGCGAGGACGACCTGACCGGTGGTGACGAGAGTTTCGCAAGCTACTTTGGATTGAGGATCAAAGGCGATAAAGTGGTCTACAAGTGCATCAGAAATCTGGTCTGCGACTTTATCAGGATGGCCTTCAGAGACTGATTCTGAGGTAAATAGATAAGGCATGAAAAAATAGGTTTATTTACGTGTGAATTTCAATTGATAAAATAAGCTCCAAAATGCAGAACTTAAAAAAGGAAAGACCTGTATTTGGAGGCGCAAAAATAGGGATTTTATAGTGAGTGGTGAGTAGTGAGTTGTGATTGAAAATCAGTTACTTATAAGACTCAGGAAATTACCTTGAAAACTTATCGGAATCATCCTCAGACATGAGGCGTCAGACATTAGGTATGAGCTTATTTGATTTCACAGGTGAGCATTTGACGGTTTTCAATAGATCCGACGAGGATATCACCTTTTTTGACGGGGCCTACACCTGCGGGGGTGCCTGTGTAGATATAGTCGCCTACCTGTAATTTGAAGAAACGTGAAGCGTAGCAGATGATGTCATTGAAGGAATAAATCATGAGGGAGCTGTCTCCTTTTTGAACGACTTTGCCATTGAGTGTCATTTCAAAATGGATTGACTTAAGATTTGGCAATGTGGTTTTATCTATAAACTCTTTGCTGAGGCCTGCGCTATTATCCCATGCTTTTGCAATTTCCCAGGGGTGTCCTTTTTCTTTGCAACGTTGCTGAAGATCACGGGCGGTAAAATCTATTCCGAATCCGATCTCCTGGTAATATGAATCCGCAAATTCAGGTTGGATGCTGCGTCCATTTTTGCAAATTTTCAAAACGAGTTCGGCTTCGTAGTTGAGATCATTGGTGAAGTCGGGGTAATACAAAGGTTTATTGGCAGAAAGAATTGCAGAATGAGGTTTCATGAATAACATTGGTGAATCGGGGACTTCGTTTCCCAGTTCTGCAGCATGTGCTACATAGTTTCGGCCGACGCAGATGATCTTCATAGTAAGAGTGTAAGACAGTAAGAAAGTAAGAGAGTAAGAGGGTAAGAATTATTGATTAGAAAGATCGTACGTTTTGTAACCCTATAAGATCCTTTACTTCCATGATGGTTTTTTGAGCTTGTTTTCTGATCCTAACTGAAGCATCTTTTACTTGTTCTTTATAGGGCTCAGGATTTTGTTCGATCTCTTTTCTTTTTTCTCTGAAGGAATCAGACATGGCAATAACATAATCGGCGGTTGTCTCTTTCAATTTACCGTATTGCAATGTTCCCGCTTTAGCATCTTCTCGGAGTGATGCTGAAATAACTTTTCCACCGGCTGCATCAAGCAAAAGAAATAAATTTTCAACCCCGGGACTAATCTTTCCGGGAGGAGTATCTCCCGAATCTGTAACTGCAGTTTTTATTTGTTTGCGGATGACATCGGGTTCTGAAAAAATATTGACGAAATGTTTTGGACCAAGTGATGCACTCATTTTTTTCAACGGGTCGGAGGTCGACATGACTTTTGGAGTTTCAGTATAGAGTGTTTCAGGAAGTACGAAATACTCCTGTCCTACGATCTGATTGAAACGTTGTGCAATATTTCTGGATAGTTCGAGATGTTGATCCTGATCTTTTCCTACAGGCACATAATCTGCCCGGTAAATCAGGATATCCGCTGCCTGCAAAACTGGATACATAAAAAGTCCAGTAGAAATAAAAGCATCCTTGTCCTTTTCATTGATCTGCTGGCTTTTGTCTTTGAACTGGGTCATGCGGGATACTTCTCCATATGAGCTTAGGCAATTGAATATCCATGCCAGTTCGGTGTGTTCCGGAATCATGGATTGAATAAACATATGTTTTGGTTCCAATCCGACTGCAATAAGATCGAATGCTAACTTCCAAACCTGATCCCTAAGTGTCTTCGGATTAAAGGGCATAGTCAGTGCATGATAATCCACGACACAATAGAGACAATCATATTTCTCCTGGAGATCGACCCAATTTTTCACTGCACCAAAATAGCGGCCCAGATGAAGGTCACCTGTAGGTTGAATTCCTGATAGTACTTGTTTTCTGCGAGGTTGTGTTTCAGAGGGCATATTGAATCTTATTTGGAATCGAAATGTGCGATGGCTGAAATTTCAATATTGACAAATTTCGGAAGTGCGGATACCTGTACGAGTGCTCTTGCGGGAGGTATACCTTCGTTGAAGTATGTAGCGTAAACTGCATTGATACGTGAAAATAAATTCATGTCTGTGACAAAAACGGTGCAGCTCACTATATCGTTGTAATCAAGATCGGCTTCGATAAGAATAGCTCCGATATTTTTAAGGACCTGATGAGTTTCATCTTCAATAGTAGTGGTCACAAGATCACCTGTTGAAGGCTCAATGGCTATTTGTCCTGAAATGTATAGGGTCTTACCTGCCTGAATGGCCTGGCTGTATGGGCCAATGGGTGCAGGAGCGTTAGTGGTGAGGTGGGCTTTTTTCATTGGAAATTAGATTCTGATAATTGGATGATGGAAAGCAATGATAAAATAGCGAAGGCTCCCTGACCTGAAGTGACCGGGGAGCCTCTGATGCAAATAAATAGTGGTAAAAAAGAAGTTATTCTTCCAGCCCCGGTGTTTTGACGAGCATCTGTCCTTTGTAATAAAGATGTCCGTTATGGTCATAGGCTTTGTGCCAGACGTGAGGTTCACTGGTTTCTGAGCAGATGGCTATCTGTGGTGCAGTAGCTTTATACGTTGTGCGGCGTTTGTGTTTCCGCTGTTTGGAATGACGACTCTTAGGATGTGCCATGATTAATCAGTATTCAGTTATCAGTATTCAGTTATCAGTATTCAGTGTTCGGTTATCAGTATTCGGTTATCAGTATTCATTCAACTGTAAACAAACACGTAATTTTCAATTATTTGTAATTAGTTATCTATTACTTTTTTTAAATCGTCCCATGGTGACTCATCATCATCATCATCAGGATTGTTATTTTCTTCACCTTTGGAGAGATAGGACAGAACGACCATATCGCATGGTGGATCGGGCAAACTATCACAATCTTCGATACGACGGCGGATCGGAATTGAAAGTAGGATAAAGTCATAGATATGAGATCCAATATTCAATTCTGATGCTTCCGGATGGACGAAAATGACTTCGTCGGTCGTCTCTTTTGGGTCTCCAAATTTGACGATGATATCGTATTCGCCGCTTACAGGCATTTGAATCGGGGCAGTGCAACGATCACAAGGAGTGTCTACGATGCCATTGATCAGAAAATAAAGTGTTGTTATTCCTGATGAACGGTGTAGGTTCATAGTGACGGTGAAATTGCCTTTTTCAACATTTGGCTGGTCATTAAATAGGACCAGAAATTCAGGGCCAAGGCTCCATTCGAGCATAGCCTGATCTGCTTTAAGGGTTGCTACCGGTATCCGGAAAGGTGCCAATGCATCCATCTCCCAAAGAACTTTTTTATTAAAATGGAGCGCAAAGATAGGGAAACAATTTCAGATTTTCGATTTTGGAATTAGGATTTTAGTCTTCTTTACCCCCTACCCCCTGAAAGGGGGACTTGAATAACTGTATTCGCATCTTAGAATAAATGTCAGGCAAAATGAAAACAGATGGCGGAAGATAATTAAATTTTCATAACCATCTGAATATCAATGAATTTTATCGCATCTTCGGACGACGACGCTTGCCACCGGGCTGCATGGCCTGGCCGGATCTCAGGTGAACGGCGTTTCCGCTCTGACCGATGGCTTTTTCGAATTGTTTAATCTGATCCTTGAGCATGCCTTCGGAAACATTAAATTTTTTGATTTGATGGAAATAAGCTTTTGCCTGAGGCCATTTGCCCTGATTTGCCTTAATGTTGGCTAGTTGCAGATAGACCAACGCACGTTCGTTGTCGGAGGGGAGTTTTAAATCTTTAGCTTTTTCAAAATAGCCTTCGGCTTCATCTGGTCGATTGAGATTGGCGGCGATACTCCCCTTCATGATGAAATAGAATGCACGATTGGTGACATACAGCCAATTTGGATTGAGCGTCCATTTCAGACGTTCTTCAGCTTCAACGAATTTGACTTTTTCCAGTAACTGAGCTGCAGACTGAACGGTTCCGAGGAGGACATACGAAACGAGAAAGCCAATTCCTATAAGGATAAATGGAAAACCATACCAGAATCCGGCTGTAAAAACTAAAGCAAGGCCTCCAAAAATGCCAATAATAATGGCTGCAATTTTAAGTTTCAGGTTGATTGTAAACATGGGGCGAAGGTAGAAAAAGGTAAACGGTAATCAGTAACCGGTATTCAGTAACAAACCAATAGACTAAAAGCAATGGGCAACAGGCAATGGGCAATTAGCAAAAAACAAAAGAAAAAATAAATTTGAAATTTCAATTCTGAAATGAAATGTCGACCTTTCTGGATCGCATCAAAACATTAACCAACTCAACATGGCATTACAGGGATTAGATTGGGGAATTATAGGAGCGTACTTTATTATATCGCTTCTGATCGGATTACTTGTCGCGAGAAAATCGGGAAGCAGTGTGACGGAATTTTTTCTCAGCGGACGGAATATGCCCTGGTGGCTACTGGGTATCTCGATGGTGGCTACAACATTTTCTGCGGATACACCAAATCTGGTCACTGATATTGTCAGGAATAATGGAGTTGGAGGCAACTGGGTATGGTGGGCATTTTTACTCACGGGGATGATGACCGTATTTGTGTATGCTAAACTCTGGAGAAGAACCGGGGTGCTCACCGACCTCGAATTTTATGAGTTGAGGTATGGGGGAAGGCCAGCATCATTTTTGCGTGGATTCAGAGCTATTTACCTGGGTTTGTTTTTCAATGTCATGATCATGGCTACGGTGTGCCTGGCTGCTATTAAAATCGGAAATGTACTTCTGGGTCTGGCTCCATGGCAATCACTGCTCATCTCAAGTGTCATCACAGTAGCTTACACAATGGTAGGTGGTTTTAAAGGCGTCCTTTTTACAGATTTATTTCAGTTTATACTTGCTATGACAGGGATGGTAGCAGCTGCTATTTTCCTGGTGAATAGACCCAACATTGGAGGACTAAGCAATTTGCTTTCACAACCAAAGGTGCAGAGTGCAATGTCTGTTTTTCCGGATTGGAGTAATCCTTCGTCATGGGTTCCGATATTTCTTATTCCTCTTGCTGTGCAGTGGTGGAGCAGCTGGTATCCGGGTGCAGAACCAGGTGGTGGAGGATATATAGCACAGCGAATGTTGGCAGCTAAGAATGAACGGCATGCAATGGGAGC
>JBATMM010000041.1:0-3261 GCA_049289835.1 Saprospiraceae bacterium
TCAGTTTATTCTGCCAGGCTTTATTCATCTGCTGCGTCGGACCAAAGACAGGATAGGTGCGAGTGACCTGGGTACCAAACGTATCCACATGAGCATCATTGATCATCGTCTGGCCATAAGCTTTTGCAAATGGAGGTTTGTTAGCCCAAATCAATTTATTCTGCTGACCTACAAGTGTGTCAGCTGGCGTATTCGTGAGACAATTCAGACAATTGGGATTGTAAAATGACCAGGGATAATCCGGATGCAATGCCGCATCTTCCAGATTGTCTGGTGTATTATCTACATGTTCAAAAGTGCTCCAAACCATAATCGGAAAAAGTTTGGTTTTTGTGATGATGTGCATTCCCACAAGTCCTACACGGGCAGTGAAACAAGTATCCTTGCCTGATTTACGATTTGCAGCCGGAATGAAAATGGTGGCTTCACGATTGTAAAATCTGTTCCAGCGATCTTTTTCTTTTGGCAACAATAATCGCCAGGCCGCTTTGATTTCGATGGTTCCTATTGTCCCTCCTGTTTTCGATTTTATGACCTGATAATAACTGGATGGAAGATTAACTGTTAATGGTTGTCCTGCCTTCTTAAGCGAATCCACGAATCTTTGTTGCCCACTGAGCGTATTTAATTTATTGCCCTGCACATAAGCAACTTCAGCAGGGCTCATTGTAATTTCATAAAGTACAAAATTCAGATTCCGATCGATCAGCGCATTGCCATCATTCTCCGTGAATCCTGCCGTTGTAAAACCACCTGATGAAACAACCAACGGCTGAAAGAGAAATTTTGAACCCGGGGTACCGGGATCACATGCCGGAGAACCTCCTCCGAATACATCATCAACACTATTGTAATATTCCCAGACCCGTGCTGACGTATCATTACCTATTACATAACCTGCCGGTGCTCCGGAGCCATTGGCGGGCCAGTTAAGTGCCACAAATGTTTGCCAACTGAATTCGTCAAACTTGGGCTGATCGATAGTATCCAGGTGTGTACGGTAACCGGGACTAAGAGCAGATGAGTCGTCAACTTCGTGTGGAATAAATGGACACAAGGAATCAGGTGTACCTACAGCACAAAAACCAGTGCCATAAGGAGCATTTCCATTTGATGGACCCGGTGTCGTCATAAGATGCTGATTGCAGGAAATCACAAAAATGAAAACTGCAAATGCAAACACAATAAGGGATGGCAAACGCCAATTGCGAAATGATGAGTGGTTCATATCTAAAAATTAATTTGGTGTCCGACAATTAATTTGAGGGGTATTTAGAATTAAAAAAAACTGTCAATACCCGATCCCGTCTCAAAAATTCTTTGGATGCATTAAAAATTTCGTAATTATCTTCCTTTCTTAAAAGAATTGAAATCACGTACAATGAAAGAAAGGTAGAAAAAGTAATCTGTTTTTCAAAATATTATTTCAGGAATACCTGGCGTCTTAACCATCAAAAGTCAGAGGTAGAAACGCACCCGGTGGACTCCCCCGATATTTTAGTAAATTGCCTTAATTCTCTTCAACTTTATGATCATGATTATGAAAATCAACAGGTCGATTCTTCCATTGCTTGCTTTGTTCATCCTCCTATTCTCCTGCAATAGTGGGGAACACAATAAAATGATCCTCGGAAAATGGACAGGGATAGAATGGCTGGTCGATGGTCATCCGTCAAGCCATACTGCCGGAGAAGCTGTCTTCACCTTCAATGAAGACGGCGTATATACATTCGAATATGCAGGCAATGTGGAACACGGAAAATATTATGTCAACAATAATGAATTATTTACGACCCCGGACGGAGGTATAAAAATGATGGTTAAGATCCCAAAGCTTAGCCAGGATACGCTGATATTTGATATGAACCGTGGAGGTCAGGCTGAGAAGCTAACGTTGATAAGAAATTAATGTAAAGCATTGGGCTGACTTCTGACTAAAGATATGAATAGGTAGTTTACGTCCGGATATGACATCTTTATTCCAATCACAATACCGGAATATATTCATTGTGAGTCTGGCGATTTTTCTGATCACTGCATTTTTCAGTGAAGGATATTATCATCCTGACGAACATTTTCAAATTCTCGAATTCTGCAATTACAAACTTGGTTTTTCATCAGCTGCAGATTTGCCCTGGGAGTTTCATGAAGAAATTCGACCGGCATTACAACCTGCCATTGCTTTAGCCACAATTAAAGCTTTACTCCTCTTTCATATTCGCAATCCATTTACCTGGGCACTTTTTTTACGAATACTCTCAGGTTTGTTTTCATGGTTTGTGATAGCTAAGGCCATTTTGTTTTTCCAAAAGGATTTTTCTTCTGATCAGGGGAAAAAAATATTCCTTCTTTTAAGTTTCTTTCTTTGGTTTATTCCTTTTATCAACGTTAGGTTCTCATCTGAAAATTTCTCCGGAATTACTTTTCTACTGTCTATTTATTTTACTCTCCAATCCCTGGAAGATACATCTAAAAATAAAGTAGCAAAACTATTCATTGCAGGTTTTCTTTTAGGACTTGCCTTTATATTTCGGTTCCAAATGGGGTTGGCCATAATGGGTTTGGGAATATGGTTGATGATTATTCGGAAGATAGAGTTGAAATATTTGCTCTTATTGATTGTCTCCGGACTATGTTCGGTTTTGTTTTGTATCTATCTTGATTATTGGTTTTATGGTAAATGGGTACTTACGCCATTGAATTATTATACAGCGAATATTATTGAAAACAAAGCCGCAAACTGGGGTATAAAACCATGGTGGACTTATTTTAATTATTTTATTATTGACCCTGTACCACCGATAAGTATTTTACTTCTCATTTTCTTTGTCATTGGTCTGATAAAAAAATCAAAACATGTGCTGGTTTGGTGTCTCGTTCCATTTATACTGGCCCATTTTCTCATTGGTCATAAAGAGATCAGGTTTATGTTCCCGATGGCCTTCAGTTTTTTATTCCTTGCCGCACAGGGGATTGATTCTTTCATCTCTTCCGGGAAATATTTGAAGACTGGCCGGATAGTATTTAGGATTTGCATGTTCATCAACATTGCCCTATTGTTGATAGTGATGGTACGCCCGGCACAGGAGGCCATTTGTTATTATAAATTTTTATACACCTATTCTTCAAAAAAAGAAATGGCCATATTGAGCAATGAGAAAGATGTGTATGAAGTGTCCGGATTGAGAACTAATTTCTATAAATCGACCCATGTGAACTGCATTATTACAAAAGATACAATTGCTCAGATTGAATATGTCA
>JBATMM010000042.1:0-3792 GCA_049289835.1 Saprospiraceae bacterium
GCGACCTGTCCGTACTCTTATAAATTAATGACCAGTTAAAGAAATAAACTCATCTTCCGTAAGGATCTGCACTGTGCCGAGTTTTTTTGCTTTGTCAAGTTTTGATCCTGCATCTTCTCCAACTACAAGTATATCCAAATTGCCGCTGACGGCACTGATGTTTTTTGCACCCAATGATTCTGCCAGATCCTGAGCTTCTTTACGTCCCATCCTGGAAAGTGTGCCTGTAAATAAAATTGTCTTTCCGGACAACACACCATCTGTGATCAATTCTTTCGGCTTATCCAGATCTGTTTGTTTCAGATTTACCCCGTGAGCTTCCATCTGGTGAAGGATGGCAATATTTTTTTTGATGGAAAACCATTCACTTACTTTCTCTGCGACGACTGGGCCAATGTCCTTGATAGCAGTATAATCCCCAAGGGTCCATTTTTCTAAATCAAGTACATGCGATATTCTTTCTGCAATGAGTTTTGATGCCCGTTGGCCTAAATGATGGATGCTCAGACTATGGAGCAGCCGATGGATCGAATTGGATTTCGCTTTTTCAATTGACGCTTTCAATTTGTCAGCAGATTTTTTTCCAAAACCTTCTAACGCTGCTATTTTCTCATAATCCAGATTGTAGATATCAGCGAAATTTTTCAGCCAGCCCAATTCAAAAAAACGAATGATATATTTTTCACCAAAGCCATCAATATCCATAGCGTCTTTGGATACATGGAAAATTAATTTTTGAATGAGTTGGGCTTCACAATCAGGATTAGGGCATCGCCAGGCGGCTTCATCTTCTTCTCTTACCAAAGGTGTATTGCATGAAGGACAATGAGTAGGATACACCACTGGTTTTAGTTTTTCAGTCCTTAATTCCGGAAGTGATTTGACGATGTAGGGAATCACATCACCCGCCCGTTCGATGAGTACCTGGTCACCTATCCGAATGTCTTTTGATGTAATAAAATCTTCATTGTGGAGTGAGATAGACGATATAGTAACACCTGCAAGAGACACCGGCTCAACTTTTGCAACCGGAGTAATTGAGCCTATTTTGCCAATGTTGTATTCGATATCAAGTAGTTTGGTTGTAGCCTGCTTTGCCTGGAACTTATAAGCAATAGCCCATCGTGGATGATGACTAGTGTAGCCACACATATCCTGCAAATCGAATGAATCTACTTTTACGACCATCCCATCAATCTCAATCGGGAAATCATCCCGTATCGTTGCCCAATGATTGATCTGTTCAATGACCTCTTCTATTCCTTTGCAAAAACGTTTATCACCTTTTGAAACTTTGAAGCCCAGCGTGCCCAGAAGTTCGATGGCGTCGTGATGAGATTTTATAGCAGGCAATACATCTTTGCCATTTTTATCTACAGCATAACCCATTTGAAATATAAATGCATCCAATTGACGCCTTGCAGTTTCTGATGGATCTTTTGTACGCAATCCACCCGAAGCACTATTTCTTGAATTGGCAAGTAATGGAAGGCCATCATCAGCACGCTGTTTATTGACTTCTTTAAATCTTGCTTTGGATATCACAGCTTCACCTCTCAATTCCACTTTATAAATCCCATGCTTCGAAAATGCTGCACTCAACGGAAGTGATTTGATGGTCCGGGCCTGAACAGTGATTTCTTCTCCTTCTTCACCATTACCACGCGTGGCAACTCTGACCAACTCATCATTTTCATAAATGATAGCGATGCTTCCTCCGTCGTATTTTGGTTCAACAGTGTAATTGATTGTATTTCTTTCTGTCAGTTTTTTGACCTGTGTATCGAACTTGATCAGATCATCAGCATCATATGAATTGTCAAGCGATAACATGGGGATCACATGTTTGACCGTGACGAAATCATCGATCAGGTCACTGGAGACACGACGGGTTGGCGAGTTGGCCGATGCTTTCGCAGGAAATTTTTTCTCAAGGGCTTCAAGTAGCTTATAGAGTTGATCATATTCGAAATCACTGACCAGTGGATCATTCAGAACATAATATCGGTATTCATGGAAACGAACCAATTCTTCAAGGGGTTGAATATCATCGCCTGACAAATCACCTGCACTTTTTTTTGCCAGGTATTTTTTTGTTTCGTTGAAAAATGTTTTCTGTTGTTCAGCAGTGTAGCGCATTTGTAGTTGTTGATCTTCAGGGCGAATTTAAGGATACCATTGTGAAAAATGGGTATGGGTTATGGGCATGGCAGCGAGTTAAGGCAATGGGACAATGGTCATAAGTCTTTTACTTCAAGAGCTGGTCGTTTACTTCATAATTTGTTATTCGTTATTTTCCTTCACAGGTCAAAATTCCATATTCTTTATTCATGATTTCAATTGCTATTTTCACCCGATGAATGTCCCCGAATCCCAGGAGTTTCCGTTCCTTTCCAGTAAAGCGATCATCCGTTTTCAGGATTGTGACCCCTATTCCCATCTCAACAATGGCCGGTATATTGATTATTTCATGAATGCCCGTGAGGATCAGGTATGGAAGAAATATGACTTCAATATTTATGAATATAGCCGGACTACTGGATTTGGATGGGTCGTGACGCAAAATCAGATCGCCTATATCAGGCCGGCACTATTGATGGAAGAAGTGACGATTGAAAGCCAGTTAATTGATACAAAACCAAAATTTCTCCAGGTTGAAATGCGGATGTATGATAAAGATCAGATGTTGAAGTCCCTGCTATGGGCTCAATTTATTCACATCGATATCCAAAAAGGGAAGAGTATAGAACATGGGGTGGAACTTCAGGAATTATTTAACCGGGTGTATGTACCTGTTGAAGAAAAAGATTTTAATGAGAGACTTAGGAGTATGACTAAAAAAGTGGTAGTCAGTAGTGAATAGTGAGAAAAAATATCATGTATCGAATTAGTTTTCAACAACGATACGGAATCAAAAAGGTGTGCATCTGGTTTAAAACTCTCTCAGCAGTCTGTGACTGCCTGTGAGAACCTTATTCAACTCCTTCAGAGTTGAAATCATCCTTCTCTCATTATTCCCCGGGTTGCACCCGGGGCTAATAACATGAGATCCCTTCAGGATCAGATTTCATTGATGACTTATGTCTTTTCCTACACAATTGATGATTCGTACCTCACGCCCCCGCTGTTCGAAGTTTAAAACTTCGAATCCATATACTAGATCATAGGACCAATTCAGAATACTTTAGAAGCAGTCTTAGACTGCTTGATATGAACTTTAAATTCGTCTTACGTCTTACGTCTTACGTCTTACGTCTTACTTCTCATGTCTCATGTCTCATGTCTCATGTCTCATGTCTCATGTCTCACGTCTCACGTCTCATATCTCATATCTCACGTCTCATATCTCACGTCTCACGTCTCACGTCAAAAAAGGTGTCTGTGATTTCCTTGGTCCAGAAATACTTCCTTCAACTTTAGCCCCCATCACCCCATCAAAATAACTCCATATCAAATCAAGATCTTTTTCAGAATCTGACGTTGGATAAAAAGGTTTCATGAAATGAACAGTCTTATGTCCATAATCAAATAAACACGGAATGATCGGCACACCCGCTTTTTGAGCAATAAAATAAAATCCGGTTTTAAAATTACTTACCTTCTTTCGTGTCCCTTCAGGAGCTATACCGATCGCAAATTCTTCACTGCCATTAATAAGTGCTACTACCTGATCCACTAAGCCTGTTTTTTGTTTCCGATCCACTGGCCTTCCTCCGGTCCACCAGAAGAAAAAGCCGAAAGGACTGTCAAACAATTCCTTTTTACCCAAATAATAGATCTTCCGACCAATCG
>JBATMM010000043.1:0-1558 GCA_049289835.1 Saprospiraceae bacterium
TCCATGATCACCACGGCTTGCAAAGGATCCTGGTAAGTAGCAGTTGAATATTGGCTTGTCAGTTGATTTGTCGCCAGGAATAAAAGAAACACCGGGATATGGACTTTAACAAAGTATCGCATGTTAAAAATTCTTTAATGAAGCATTCTAATAGCTGCTAAATTAATGAATTTAAGCCATGCTTTTATGACGAATGCATGGACCCTATGCTCTATGTTTTTTTCCTCCCCGGAATATCTCTTCCATTCTGGTGCAGAGTAAGACTTTCAACTATCCCTTCGGCATTTTTATTAAACACGATCTGTGCATCGACGACTTTGTAATAGAAATCTGTAGTTGTTTTGGGGAATATTTCAAATTTATTCTGACCCGTTGCTTGCGCAAATAATTGATCCAATTCCCTGGTGATGACGATATCAAATCCGGGCACGAGTTCATAGGTGCCTTCATAGCTTGACAGAATATTTTCATCGACCATCAATTCCGGTATTTCCATGTGGACACCCATTTTAGCAAGCATATCGACTGCATTTGTATTCCCGGGATTTAGCTCAAGTGATTTTTGATAATTCGTAATGGCATGTTCTTTATCTCCTTTTTTCATTAAAGCCTCACCATAACTATCATAGACATTTGCTGAGTTGGGAAATTCCCTCACATTTATATTGAATAATGCCAGGGCCGGTTCTGTTTTATTGAGATTGAGATAATAATACCCAAGAGCATTGATTTCATTTTCGGTGATATCATATTGATCCGCATTCTTGTCTTTGAGATCGTTGAATTTTTCAACAAGCTTGTCAGTTTCACCTTTTTCAATGAATTCTTTCAGTTTAAGGGCAATATTTGGTTTTATTGATCTGAGTTCACTATCCGGATCTAGAAGATGAAAACCGATATCATCCACATTATCTGAGGAATTGGTAAAAACCGCAACTCCGGTTTTAGTGTCATTGCAGAAACCAACGAATGCGGTGTAGCCACCTGTAGCTCCATTATGCCAGATGATTTCATGCTGTCCACCCGGAGCTATATGCCAACCGAGTCCCACACTGTTTCCGTTGGCTTTGTCATGCCTTGGCTGATGCGTCAATTGCATAGCGGTATTAAGAGATGTAGGTGTTAACCCAATTTGGGCAGAGAGATATTTGAGCATATCAGATACGGAACTTCTGATGGCTCCTGCTCCGGCAAGCGTGGGCAGATCCCAGTTTGGAACTTCCATTCCCATAGTGTGTCCGATCGCCAGATTTTTTTTCATCGTGGGAGAAAAGGTTATCCTGGTTTCTTCCATATGTAAAGGTGCTGTGATAGTTTTCACTAATAAATCTTCATATGACGTTCCCGCTTTGAGTGCAAGTATATGCCCCAAAAGTCCGACGGCAAGATTTGAATATTCATATTCAGAGCCAATCTTCCTGGTCAACTGATAAGAAGAAAGGAAGGAATACAACTGTTCTACTGAATAATCGGCATACGGATTCAATGCATCAGCAGGAGAAAAATTGTCCGGCATCCTCGGTAATGAAGAAGTATGATCGGAAAGGTTACCTAAGGT
>JBATMM010000044.1:0-1563 GCA_049289835.1 Saprospiraceae bacterium
ATGCAATTCAGGCCCGATGCTGCATTGGCATTGAATAAACTGGCACAGGTAGTGTTGGCGGATGATGCTTCTTTATCCAAAAGCGAGAGAGAACTGATAGCGACATTCGTTTCATCAGGAAATGAATGTAAATTTTGTATGACATCACATGCCGCTATTGTTGCACACCTTCCTGAATTCGGAAATGCTATCATCGAAGCCGTTAAGAATGATTACCATTCCGCTCCGATATCATCAAAACTAAAAGCTCTCTTGAATATTGCTGACAAAGTGCGGGTAAGCGGTCGCAATGTATCAGAATCTGATATTGATGCAGCCAGATATCAAGGTGCCAGTGACCTGGATATACACGATACCGTTTTGATCGCAGCGATGTTCTGTATGATGAACCGGTATGTTGATGGCCTTGGAGCGACCACACCCGATGATCCTGCATTCTATTCTATCGTGGGAAAACAAAGAGCAGAGGAAGGCTATCTCACCAAATCAGTACTGGTGAAGGATTGAAGAGCAGGGAGCAGGGAGCAGGGAGCAGGGAGCAATGGGCAAAAATTAATTTGCGTGAATTTGCGGCAATAAAATATTAACCATAGTTAAGGCATTCGAATTTAAAGACCCAATAGAAAAGAATTTTATGAATACAAATTCAAAGGTATGGGTTCGTATAGCATTGATCAATCTATGCATTGTCGCCACATTGGGGACGATCATGCGTTATAAGATCGGTTTTGAATTTCCTTTCCTGAACCAAAAGTATCTGCAGGAGGCACATTCTCATTTTGCGTTCACAGGTTGGATCACCCATTCGCTGTATTTTCTCATCGTGATTGTCTTTCGGAACAATCTCACCAGCATTAATGAAAAAATCTATCATAGACTTATTATCATCAACCTGATCTGTGCATATGGAATGCTGATTTCGTTTCTATGCCAGGGATATGGCCCGGTTTCCATTGTCATTTCCGTGCTCTCGATCCTTACAGGATATGTCTATGCCTGGTGCGCGTTCAAAGATGCAGTCCGGCTCCCTCGTGACCATCCGGCGAAAAACTGGATAAAAGCAGCCCTGTTTTTCAGTGTCCTTTCCACCTTTGGCACGTTTGCATTATCGTATATGGCGACGACCACAGAATTTAATGAGACCGCATACTTAGGTTCCATTTACTTCTTTTTACATTTTCAATACAACGGTTGGTTTTTGTTTGCCTGCATGGGTCTTTTCATGGACAGGATAAAGGACATCATTTCTGACCCCAAAACGGCACGATATAGTTTCTGGTTGTTTTTTTTAGCCGGCATACCTGCCTACTTTTTATCAACGCTCTGGGCTCATCTTCCGGTGTGGTTATATGCCATTGTCATCCTGTCAGCATTCCTGCAGGTATTTGGTTGGTTGATGATCATACGTATAGTACGAGCCAAGATGGAAAAGCTGAAATTACTTTTCCCTAAAACCGCCCTTGTATTATTACTTGTCATTGGACTTGCCTTTACCTTCAAACTTTTACTTCAGCTTGGCTCAACAGTCCCTGCCATCAGCCAATTGGCCTTTGGATTCAGACC
>JBATMM010000045.1:0-6178 GCA_049289835.1 Saprospiraceae bacterium
GTACCAGAGGCGGGAGTCGAACCCGCACATCCTTGCGAACGCTGGATTTTGAATCCAGTGCGTCTACCAGTTCCGCCACTCTGGCAATATGATTTTAGACCACTTCTCTTCTGAAGGGACACAAAAATAGTCGATTTTATGAAAAAGTCTTTTTAACCTTTTGAACCTTCTTTTTGCTCTGCCACCCGTTTTCCAAACAACCTGTTGAAAAACCTCTTTTCAAACCCCCAGAAAAACCTGAATTGTCCAAAAATAAAGCCATAGACAAGGAGAAATATATTGTACACCGGAAGGATCATGACCCAGTACAGAATTGAAAATAAGGTGCTTTCACCATCCTGAAATAACCAGTCAGTTATCACTGGTTTAATAAACATCACCGTAAAACCTGTACAGGTAAAAACAATAAGAATAATGACAACCTGAAATATGGATTTCGCACCCCAACGCACTTGTAATTTTTCAATCCAGGAAGGAGCTGACATCGAATCGTAAATTTTAAGGTCTGTTAATTTATCCAGTCAGCTACAAAGAGATTCGTATCGTGTGTCCCTTTATTATTTCTATTGGATGAAAATGAAATTTTCTTTCCATCCGGACTGAACATCGGAAATGATGCAAATACTTTATCATACGTCACTTGTTCAAGTCCATTACCATCAAGACCTATCGTATACAAATTGAATTCAAATCCTTTAGTACCGGCATGATTAGAAGAGAAAATAATCTTATCACCTGAAGGCAGAAAGTAAGGAGCCCAATTTGCTTTACCCAAATGTGTCAATTGATGAAGATCACTACCGTCTGTATTGCAAACAAACAATTCCATTTGTGTAGGCTGCACAAGATTCTGCGCCAATAATTCTTTATAGGACTTAATGTCTTCAGGTGTCGTCGGTCGTGATGCGCGAAATACAATTTTACTTCCATCAGGCGAAAAGAATGCACCACCATCATAGCCAAGATCATGAGATATCTGATGTACATGACTGCCATCCATATCCATCGTATAGATTTCAAGATCACCACTTCGGATGCTCGTAAAAACAATTTTATCACCTTTCGGTGAAACAGTTGCCTCCGCATCATACCCCGGTGAATTAGTCAATTTACGTTTAATATTCCCTTTCAGATCAGCTACATAAATATCGAATGATGGATAGATAGGCCACACATATTTTCCTCCCACTACGCGTTCAGGCGCTGGTGGACATCCAGCATCAGTCTCGTGCGTACTGGCATATAGGATCGTCGTGTCTCCTGGCATAAAATATGAACAAGTAGTCCTGCCTTTTCCAGTGGAAATGAGTTGTGGGGCTTTGGTTGTATCTAAAGGCTGGGTGATATCGATCATGAATATCTGATCACATGATGTATTCCATGCTTTGCGTGTAGCCTGAAAAGTCAGTTTTTTACTATCAAAACTCCAGTACGCTTCAGCATTATCTCCTCCGAAAGTGAGCTGACGGACATTGGCCAGGTGTTTTTCCTGGTCATAATGGATTGTATCTGTAGGGGCGGCAGAGATCACATTTTCTGTTGAAGCGTCAGCTTTGGGCTTGCAGGAAATAATTCCGGCGATACATATGCAGGCTATGAAAAGAGATTGGTTCATCCGTTGTACTTTAGTCCCACAAATATAGGCTCTTGATGGCCTTGCCTTAATACCTCTTCAGATGAAAATAATACCTAATAGCCGGATACTCAGAGCCGGATTCATTCTTTTCAGTGCTTCTTTTATACTTTCCTGCAGTACACTGAAATGGGAAAGTACAGCTACAGATGACCGTCAGATGCTGTCGGATATCTCTTATCTGGCATCCAATAAGCTCAAAGGCAGAACTTTTGGCTCCCCGGGTGAAGTAAAAGCAGGTGATTATATCGCCAGCCGGTTTCAACAGCTTGGCCTCCAACCCAAAGGTGAAGATGGCACATGGTTTCAGGAACTGTCCGTAAAGAATCCAAATCCACATACGGTTGAATTTTCGAAAAACAGTGATTCCACGGGATTGCACGGAAGAAATGTGATAGGGTACATTGATCATAAAGCTCCACTGACCATTATTCTTGGTGCACATTATGATCATCTCGGGATGGGGACATTTGGTTCGCTGGGTGATGGTAAGCCAGCCATTCACAATGGTGCTGATGATAATGCAAGTGGCGTAGGTATGATCCTGGAATTAGCTGAACGATTGAGAGCATACAAAAACTTCAATTATTTATTCATCGCTTTTACGGGAGAAGAAAATGGATTGTGGGGATCAAATTATTTTACAGAGCATCCGACGATTGATTTTAAAGAGGTGACGGCTATGCTCAATTTCGATATGGTGGGCCGTCTTAATCCGGAAAGTAAATTGGCGATCAATGGCGTTGGAACTTCGCCGGGTTGGCCTGACCTCATCAAATCATCTAACACATTTGGATTTGATATCACATCGAGTGAATCAGGTATCGGTCCTTCAGATCACTCTTCTTTTTATGTCATGGATATGCCGGTATTGCATTTTTTCACGGGATCGCACGAAGATTATCACAAGCCTTCTGATGATGTCGATAAAATCAATTCTGCAGGTATGGTACGAATAGCAAATCTCGTGGTAGCTATGATTTCAGGAATCAACAATAAGGAAAAGATGCAGTTTACAAAAACAAAAGATGCAGACCCATCCTCTTCACCCAAATTGGAAGTAACACTTGGCGTTTTGCCTGATTATCTATATGATGGAGTAGGTCTTCGACTTGATGGTGTGCGAGATGATAAACCTGCGCAGATAGCCGGCATGAAAAAAGGAGATATCATCACACACATGGCCGGAAAGGATATTAAAGATATCTATGCGTACATGGCTGTGCTGGGTACGTTTCACAAAGGCGACAAAATTAAAGTCACTGCGCTGCGTGGTGGAAAGGAAATGGAATTTGACATCAGTTTTTGAAATTAGCGTATACTCGTATATATTCTTTTTGAAAAGGCACGGTTTTGCGTGATCAAGGATCCTGCAGGTGCATACATGGGATTGTTTGACCATGGGGAATGACCTAAATACAAGTAAAGAATAATGTATAATGAAAAACGATTAACACTTAATGAATAACGAGAATTGAATAAAGAGTAAATATTAATTAACTTAATGATCAAATTTCTAATGTCATGAAAAATATTTATTTTATTATATCAGCTATTATTCTGCAATTAAATCTTTGTGCTCAACAGAGTCCAATGATGAAATTGAATCCAGATTTGAAGGTAATTAGCAAACAACTCACATTGTCCCAATTTCGGGATATGACATTGCCCACGAGAGGAGAGTTTTCTCTCGATGAAAAATTGGACAGTTTCGTAAGATGGTCATTTGATACAGCAGGTAAGATTTGGTTGCTGAATGAAAAACACGCATTTACATTTGACGCACACTCAAATATTGTTTCTGAACTTACCTATAATTACATTGGGGGTCAATGGCAAAATCTAAAACTTGAAATTTATGAGTATAATCAGGATGATAAAGAAACGCTTCATCTGGAACAGTCCTGGGATGGAATTGGCTGGGAGTATTACACCCAGACAATTTCAACATATGATGCTAATAATAATTTGACACAAATTCTATATCAAACATGGGATGGCACAGATTGGATAAATCAACATAAAGTCAATCGAACGTATGGAGTCGACAATCTTGTTCTAACTTCATTGACTACAATTTGGCAGGTAAATACGTGGATAAATCTTACGAATCAGACCTTTGAATATAATGCAGATAACACCATATCCTCGTCTGTTGGACAACAATGGAATGATATTGAGGGTTGGGTAAATTTATTCAATACAACCTATATTTATGATGCAACCACCAAATTGGACTCTGTATGGAATCAAAACTGGACAAACAATGCGTGGGTGAATAGCAGTCTCTTAACCTATGAATATGATAATCACGATAACCAGATATTAACTCAATATCAATCCAAGGGTGTCGGAGGCACATTGACTTATTTTTATCAGATCATGCTATCTTATGATATTGATGACAATTTGATCGATGGAACTTATCAGACCTATTCTAATAATATGTGGATTAATTCAGCCCATTTTTATTATTCATATGATCCAAGTCAAAATCAGATTTCTGGAGTCAACCAGTCATGGGATAATGGTTGGAAATTTGTGGATTCCACGCATTATTATTATTTCCTTTCCTCTGGAGTTAAAAATGAAATAGTACCTGAAGCGGGGCTTTCTTTTTATCCCAATCCGGTATCTACTCTTATCCACATTGAGCAAGAGATTGATGAAAATGTGACAATTGAAATATATTCAAATACTGGGGTTCATTTAGGCGGATTTATTTTTTATAAAGGTCAAAGTAAATCCATTGACACAAGTCAACTCATGCCTGGTTACTATCACGCTTTGATCTGCACTGTAACAGGAAATCGTATTTTGAACTTTGTTAAAGTAGAATAGTCAATTAAGAAGGCATATTATTTAGTAATTTTATCATTAATATAAATTAAATCAAATTCATCATGAAAAAGATATTTTGCATTCCTTTCATGCTTATTTTAGGTTGTGGAGTGTTCGCTCAGGACCCTGTATTAAAATATTTAAAATTATCAGGAGGTCCCGAATTAAATCTGAAACAAGTCCTGGACGAAGGTGATACACGGGATAGTTCTCTTGCATTCCTTTGGGACACCGATTTGCACAACTGGCTGCCGGCATTGAGGCACATTTTTGAGTATGATGCCAATAAAAATCTGACAGCTGACTATGTATACGATTACAATGGAACTGATTGGCAAAATGCCCGGATTGGAACGTTTGAATATGATCAGGATAATCATGAGACTTATGATTTGACAAGGACATGGGATGGTGCCAATTTTATCGATGAAACTCAAACTTTCAGTACCTATGATGCGGATGGTAACCTGATACATTTGGTGTATCAAAGGTGGGTTGATACGGTGTGGGAAAATTCTCTTCAAATCGATTATGTATACGGAGCAGATCATCATCGGATTTCATCTACAAGCCAGATTGGAGTAAATGGTGTTCTGAAAAATTACAGTCATTTAATATATACGTATTCAAATGGTAAGCTCGAATCTTATATCAATCAATCATGGGATCAAGAGGATGGATGGGTTAATTCCCGTCAGTATAGTTACGAGTACGAAGCTGACACTCTCAAAAAATATTTAGTTCAGACATGGCTGATGACTGATTGGCATGATAGCTACAGGGTTGTCTATGAATATGACACTCACGGCAATAATACCCTCCTGCTCAATCAAAAGGCATTGGGCGGTGACATGTGGGAAAATGATTATCAGAACGTTTTTGAATATGATGGAATGGATGATCTCATCTATGAGGCCTACCAGGATTATGTGAATAATGTTTTGGAAAATTCAGCGCAATTTTTTTACACTAACGATAGCCGACATAACCGACTGACAGTAACAGTTCAGTATTGGTCTGGTGATTGGGAAAATTCGGATTCAACTCATTATTACTATAATCTGGCTTCCGGCATCAAAAATATTCCTGCCCGGATGACGGATATAAATATTTATCCAAATCCATCAACAAATATTTTAAACATAGAAACCTCAACAAGTAATACAGGTGAGCTCAACATAAGTTTCATCACCAATGAAGGGGTCAGCGCAATAGAGTCTATAATCAGGCCATTCGACAGTAAGACAATTGATGTCAGTAAATTAATTCCAGGTTCTTATCACATTCTTATTCAAAGTGATAAAGGTATAGCGGTAAAAGAATTCATTAAGCTCTGATCTTCTTTCATGTTAGAAAATGCATAATTCAGATTATAGCCTCGATGGTTATAATCTGAATTTTGTTTTATGGCTTATTTTTAATTCCGGGAGAGTATTACATCAGAATTAGAACGGGGAAACGAGTATCGATACAGAAATTTGTGAAGATGTAAAAATGGTAGTAGAGATGTGATTAATCGCATCTCTATTACCATTTTTACAATTTGTGTTTATCTAAGGCAAGGGCAAGCCACTGCAACTTCTCACTCTCTCACTCTCTCACTCTTTGACTATGCAGATAGATTCGCTCTCTTCACTTCATCAAAGAACTTTGGTTTCAGGCCTTTGAATGCATCCCAGATGATCGAAGCATCGGAAGGAAATG
>JBATMM010000046.1:0-2917 GCA_049289835.1 Saprospiraceae bacterium
CCAGTTTACAGTTGATTTCAACATTCCTGGTTCAAGTTTCTGGTAAAATTGAAATATATCTGAAGTAGTAAAAACTTCAGTGTCTCTGAAAGTTTCTTCAAGGTCATCAATATGTAGGTTTCTGTCGATTGCTGTATAATTTATGCAAAGTAAATCAAATTATTGGCAGCAAACAAGCTTTTGCTGCCAATAATTTGATTTTTTATAGGGTAGAAATTGGCCCTATTACTGGATTAAGGGCTAAATTTGAATTTGCGTACTTCGTGGATGTGTCAAATTTGTGTTGAAATCAAAAATACTCACATCTCCTTCCCTACCTTCTTCCTTAATTCTTTGTTGGTTCTCTATAGATTTTACGTGAATTCTTGCCCAGACATTCATTGTAAGCAATGATCAGGCTTGAAAGGCCTTCATCATTAAAATTAGTTTTTCCGCTTAACTTTGGGGTACATTTCATTTCCTTAAATGCGCTGTAAAATTGAGCCAAATAATCGCGCTCGGTTAAATCAATCAAAATCCCACCTTCAGTGCTACCCATAAAATAAAATTTGGACTGATATTCATGCAATGGCGATGGATTTTCTATCATTCTATAATCTAGTTTGTATAAATCAACTGTTCCTTCTATTAAGTGTTTAAGAAAAAAACGATGAAAATAGACTTTCTCGCTTGCTTTTTTGAATGGCACTGAGTCAGAAACATAATAATTGGAATCCTCGAAATAGTATTTCGATAACTGAGCAGGATAGTATTTTATCTGCGCATCATTATCCTGCTTTTGAAAGGCGACATATTCGGCGAGGGCATAAGGTGAAAGTTTTTTTATTTTTCCAAATAACGTATCTCCCGATATTAATACAACATAGCCGTCAACTAAATTTCCTTTCTGCCCAAAAGACAAGTTTTGGAATATGAAGAAAACACCTGCACAGAACAAAAGCCGTAAAGACATTTAGTTGGGTTGTTAACTTTTTTAAATCGCTTATGGTTGAACTCTAAAATTATGATTGGTTCTCTGAGTTTTGCATCACATTTCCTTCCCCACCTTCTTCTTCTTCGTCTCTCTCGAAAAACTAAATACATCTTCCACTGCCTTATATCTTACAATGACTTCGCCGGCAACGAGTAATATCACACCGGTGATAAATAATCCATTGCGGATCATCTCCACAATCATCGTCCAGGAGGACCAGAACCTGTTGACAAGTAATAATTCAAATGCTATCACAAGGGCACTTCCAAGTAAGAGTGCAAGGCTGATATTTCTATAGGGCCGTATTGAATATTTCTTTTGCCGGATGATGCAATTGATCAGAAACAATTTTGAACTTTCATGATCGGGATTGATCTTGAGCAATTCCTTAAGTATATGCACCGCCTGATCCATACGATCAAGATTGTGCAGTGAGGCCGCTTTTTTAAATAAGGTTTCAAAATAAACATCCTGTCCACGATGCATCACGATGTTTCGCTCGATGCTCATTTCAAGAATATGATCCGCCAGTTTTGCCTGTCTGCCATATTCACCGGTCTCAAACAAGGCTTCTGCATACAAGACCATCATATCAAAATATTCATCTGCATCGAGTTCTCTCAACATGAAAAAATTCTCTTCGATGTACACGATCTTCTCCTTGTACGCCGCAGGCTCGATAGCCAGGAAGGCTTCGTAGGTTTCTGAGCGATTGGTGTACATCGGCGTTTTCATTTCAACGGAAATAGATAGGGTCGGCTTGGGCTGGCATCCAGTTCCAGCGCGGCGATTTGTATCTGTAGTAAATATAGGCCATCCGGTACTACATTGTCAACATAAATCATCTCCGTAATCGTGGCTTTTTTTCGTGGTTGTTCAGGATATTGCCAAAAGGCTTTATGTGCCAAAAGCAATCCTCCATCTTCTTCACGATCCACCGAAGGCAGATCCAGCAACAAATGTTGTATGCCCTCATTCGCCATTTTACCTAAAAGATTATGATCCAGATATGGCGGATTTGTTCCACTATAATGCCGCTTCATCTTATCCGGATGATTGGGCAATGTCCGGATTACGATGGCCTCCACATTTGATTCCCATTCAAGATCACGTATGATACGATCCCCATTATCTTGCTGACTTGGCAGAACAGAAATCAACTGCGCTATCGTATATCCGGGCCCTAAAGCCTGATGAATAGAATAACGCTCCAAAGAAATATGGCCCACACATTCAGTATGCGTTCCATTGCCGTGCGGATTGATTCTGATGTTATAAAAATTTACACTTCCTCCTTCTCTTGTATCGCCGATCCAGTCACCCACTTTGACAGGAGATGCTTCATAAAGTGGTGCATAATATGCATTAGGTTGTTCAACAGTATGATCCAATGGTATCGCTATACAATATCCTTCGCTGACATCCGCATGCAATGTAATTCCATTCCATTCTAATGCAATCAAGACAGGTTTCATCCGTTGCGTGAATCTTTGCCAAAGGTGAGCTTCTCATGAAGTGTCTTCAGAAATGAATAATTGTAGAGTTGGATAAATCGTGCTTTGATATCAGCCTTGCGGATGACGAGCTTTGTTGCACCTGTAACCGTTTCAAATCTTGAATCCAGTGTACACAAAAAACTTTCCGCACGACCTTCCACTTCAAATGAAAGCACACTAGTATCGGAGATGACTATCGGTCGCGCACTGAGATTGTGTGGCGCCACAGGTGTAATAATCAGGTTACCTGAATTGGGGAAAATAATAGGACCACCGCAGCTCAACGAATAACCTGTGGATCCTGTAGGCGTAGCTACAATTAATCCATCTGCCCAATATGAATTCAACAATTCACCATTGATGTAGGTATGTATCGTGATCATCGATGAGGTGTCACGCTTGTGCAATGTAAAATCATTGAGCGCCATCCTCGATTCCATGAAAATAT
>JBATMM010000047.1:0-3098 GCA_049289835.1 Saprospiraceae bacterium
GGTAAAATGGGGGATGCACACATGGCGATGGATGCTCATATCAAAACCAATAAGCTCGAGCAGGTACCTCCAGTGATGGAAGTGTATTTTGCAGGTCCCGGCACAGAGCCTGACTCTAATAAATGGATGACGAAGATTATGTACCTGGTGAAATAAGTAACGAGTAAAGAATAACGAGAATCTAAAATTGAAAAGGGGTAATCATTACCCCTTTTTTTTATTCATTGTAATGATATCGGCATTGAACAATCTGAATCTTTTGTTCATCTTTTATCCCTACAACCCGATAAACTAATCTGTTTTCTGAATCAATTCTGCGGGACCAAAATCCTTTAAGCTCATGTCGTAAAGGCTCAGGACTTCCCAGTCCTTTAAATGGGTTTTGTTTGATTGATCTGATTAATTCATTGATCTTTTCAACTTTTGCTTTGTCATACCCAATCCAAAAATTGAAATCATCCCAGGCATCGGGTGTGAATTCAATATTCATACATCTTTATCTTCATTAAGGGTATAGGGAATGAGTTTTTCGCTTTCAAGCTTGCCTATCGAATCAAGAAGCCTTTTGCGGTTAGCTTCCGATGACAAGAGGTAATTTGTCTCTGTCAATGCATTGTATTCTTTCAATGATATAATGACTACACCATCATCGTTATCTTTTGTTCGTGGAATGATCAGGACTTCTGAGGATTCCGCAACCAGATCTAAGAAAAACTTGATCCTTGTTCTCAGGTTGGATATTGTAATTGCTCTCATTTATTGTTTTTTGTACATAATAACGTACAAAAATACGTAAAATTTCTTGTTTTATCCTGACGTTTTCACAGGAATGAATTCCTGTGTTACAATATCGGCCGTGCCTATGGCACTTAAACTCAGCATTTCCTTCGCCGGTTGCTGAGCTGTAGCCCAAGGATGAGTTTAGCTAGTCGAAGCATTTCCTTCGCCTCTGCCTATCTTTTGGCTACCTTAAAATTTGCCCACCCGATCGCTTCTTTACCCCATCGTCGACGGATATGATCAATCTGCTGGAGAAGGGATATTTCTGATTGTGTGTCATCGAAGAGATTGAGCTGGATATGTCCGTTGACCAGTCCGCTGAACTTGACGCCAATGAGCCTGATGAGTTGGCGGCGTTCGTATACTTCTTCGAAGAGTTCCTGTGCATAGCTGATCAGCTGGCGTGTCTGTGCTGTGTAGGGTATGCGGCGTTGTTTGGTGAAGGTGTTGAAGTCGGCATAGCGGATCTTGACGGTGACGCAGCTGGTGAGGCGTGAATCCTGGCGGAGATCAAAGGCAAGTTCATCGACCATGCTTCCGAGCAGACTCCGGATAAATTTCATATCGAGGGTGTCTTCGCTGAAGGTGCGTTCTTTCGACATGGATTTTTGCTCGTTGTAGGGGATGACCTGGCGGCGGTCGATGGCGTTGGAGCTTTCCCAGAGGAACTGGCCCATTTTTCCAAATTCACGTTCGAGCAATGGATGGGGGATCTCGCGCAGTACTCTGATGGTGCGCACGCCCATAAAGCTGAGCTTTTTGTATGTCTCTTTGCCGATGCCTGGGATTTTACCTGTGGAGAGCGGGGCGAGGAATTCGCGTTCTTCACCGGTGGGGATCTCTCGGATACCATTGGGTTTGACTTCACCGGTACCTACCTTGGAGACCAACTTATTGACGGAGAGAGCGCAGGAGATCGGGAGGCCTGACTCTTTGATAATGCGTTGTCTGAGCTCAGCTGACCATTTGAAACAGCCGAAGTAGCGGTCCATGCCGGTAAGGTCGAGATAGAACTCATCGATAGAGGATTTTTCATATACCGGTGCCTGGCCTTCGATGATCTCAGAGACCAGCATCGAATGGCGTGTATAGGAATCCATATCTCCCCGCAGGACCAGAGCCTGGGGGCAAAGCCGCAAGGCCATCTTCATCGGCATAGCGGAATGGACACCATATCGGCGGGCTTCATAGCTACAGGAGGCTACAACTCCCCGGCCACCCATCCCACCGATGATCAGGGGCTTACCTTTGAGGCTGCTATCCCGCAGGCACTCAACGGAGACGAAGAAGGAATCAAGATCCAGATGCAGTATTGCACGGTCGTACATAAGACCAAATATAGGGCATTTTATGACGTTTTTTAAGTCATTGCGATTATTTAAACTGAATGGAGGCAGAGGCGAAGGCGGAGGCGAAGGCGGAGGCGAAGGAAAATTATACCCACAAATAATTCGTTATTACATATATAAAGATGAAAGGAAAACACCATTTACTTACGGTAATGATTCTTGCAGGTATGTTTCTACCCTTATTACCGTTAGGGGCTGTCAATCCTAAACTCTTGAATCTTGAGGATGTAAGAAGAGGGGTGATAGATTTAAGACAAGCTGATAAAAAGGATAACACAGCTGCGAAGCCGGAGAGTAAAAAGATGGACGGACTGAGTCTGACTTCCTATGTTGCAACAACTGTAGGGCTGGCAAGCCTTTTCCTATTGCCGGCCATAGGGGCGGTACTTATCCCATTGGGTACGATTTTGGGGTTATTCAGCTGGACAAACAAGAAAAGATATGAACACCGGAGGGGACGTGGTCTGGCTATCGCATCATCAGCTGTCGGAGGTGCCTTTGCGTTATTGATCGCCGTGTCCTTTATTGCATTTTTCCTGTCTGGTGGATTCTGAGTGATAATGAAGCAAAAGAAATAAACCGTGGCTTGGTATAAAGGAAAATATTACCTTTGCCGCCTATTTTTTAAACAACACTAATATGGCCCATCATAAATCAGCCAAGAAAAGAATCAGACAGGATGCTATCAAACGCCTGCGCAACCGGTATTACAAAAAGTCTACCCGTACATCGATCATGAAACTTCGTGAAATGACTGATAAACTGGAAGCATCAAAATTATTACCCAAAGTGATCAGTTTAATTGATAAATTAGCGAAGCGAAATCTGTGGCATCAAAATAAAGCCGCCAATCTGAAATCAAGTCTGATGAAGAAAGTGGCTCATCTTTAACACACCCATTAAGGCAGCTATACAGAATAGCCTAAACTAGTGAGGCAAGCTGGGAAACCGGTTTGCCTCATTTGTTTT
>JBATMM010000048.1:0-6891 GCA_049289835.1 Saprospiraceae bacterium
GTATTTGATAATGAATCAGCAGAGACGATCGTACCGCCCATAACCTGCCAGGTATACATCACGCTCATCCATTTTGGTAAAGTATAAGTCGCGGTACTATTTGCACAAACTACAATAGGCCCATTGATCGGTGAATTCATATCCACTATCGGAACAACTGCAGATACCGGATTAAGACAATAATTTCCGGTACAGTTAGATAATTGTAATGTGACAATTCCAAAAGGTCCCTGACCCCATTTCAGACAAATCGTATCATTGCCCTGACCTGTAAATGTGACAGGTACATTATTAGCGTCAACAACAGTCCATGTAAATGTGCATCCTGTCGCTGTGGTCCAATAACAAGACGAATCTCCCTCGCATAAAGTAGAAATCCATAGAATATCCGGTCCCTCAAACGGATCGATGATCACCTGATGTGTGATGGAATCTGAACAACAACATAGTGGATTGCCCTGGGGATCATAATTCGTCTGCATCACATACAGTGTGACATTGTAAGTCCCCGGAGTCGAGTAAGGATGTGAAGGCGAATAGGATGTTGATGTATTGCCATCACCGAAGTCCCAGAAGAAACTGGTGCCGCCAATACTATTATTCATAAAAGCTACAGGTGAAAGCAAACAGTAATTAGTATAAAGCGTCGAAAACAAAGCGGTGGGGCCATTGAGAATATTGACGCAATACATGTAAGTCTGCACATTGGTACCGTTGGTCACTATAAGCGTGATCATGCCTGTTCCGGAATTGCCCCAGGTAACATCTATTATACCTGAATCCACGACAATAAATGATCCGCCAGTAACAATCCAACTGTATGTATTTCCAAGCGTATGATTGAAGTAATATGTAGCTGTGCTGTTTTCGCATGCATTGAAAGTTACTTTTGCGGGTCCGCCGCCTGCTGTCCCTCCGGGAGTTGGTTCAAGATGCACGAAGCCACAATCCGGTTTTGGACATTTGACTGTAATGACTATCGTACCTATAATAGGTGGTTGTACCGGTAAGTGATCGTATACATAATGAAGCGTAATCATACCGCAACATTCCGGAGTAGTACCAATGTAAGAAAGGAAGCCTTCAGGACTTAACGCGAAGCATGTAGACTGTTCGACTAATTTCACAACACAGTCAGGCATAAAACATGGCGGTATGTCATTCGTTTTGACATTGAGTGTAAATGGCATGCCCGGCATGATACATACCGTATCAGGGACCGCAATAATCTGAGCTCCACCTGAATAAATAATTCCAACGAGGAGTAGTAAGGGCAGTATAATTTTTTTCATAGCTGGGGTTCTTTAAGATTAGAGTTGGAAATTGGCGAAAGGATTAGTGTTTGTGTTTATCGTGGCAGGGGTAACGGCAGTTGCAAATGTATTGCCTGGCAGTATGTTGAATGCGCTGATACCATTTCCTGAAGAGGTGTTTCTAATGATCAGACAGCCGCCTGTGTTTTGGATATTAAATCCATGTTGTGTATTTGTGCTGCTGTTGTTACTATCCAGTTTTCCACCGTTGAATGTAGTGCTGAAACCGGAAAATGAATTCAGCGAAGCGTTATTGTTTTGCAGGATGCAATCATTGAGCCACTCAAATCCATGGTGTCCATTATTTCTTGATGTATTGTCAGATGCTGATGATGTGCTGAACAAATAAAATCCACTTAGGCTATTGTGCAGTGCTGTACTCTGCTGAACAGTTGATCCTGCACCACAAGAAAAGCCGTCGCCAAGATTTTCAGAGCTTGAGCAGTTTGATATTGTGGATGCACCTGTAGCCCGAAATCCTTCCTGTGTATTGCCTCGCGATGTGCATTGCATAAAACTTGAACCTGCATCTGCTTCAATACCATCATTCCCATTGGCGGATGCGGTACAATGAAAGATGGCTGCGCTTTCACCCATATCGATCCCGTCAAAACCATTGGTGCCTGCATCAACAAATGAAATGAGATCATTATTGCCGGTGTTGATTCCATCAAAGGAATTGGCGACGATCTGTAGTTGTGAGAAACCTGAATTCGTAGCCAGGCCTGCTTTTATACCTTCTTTTCCCCAGCTGGCGATGCCACCATTTTTGATATTGATGTTTGTCACCGCCACAGTTACTTTGATTCCTTCTGAAGTATTGCCGACTGTTCCTTTGAGAGTGTAGCCATTCAAATCAAGTGTGACGTGAGAGGACGTAATGGTGATGCCTACCGCTCCGGAAAGATTGGCAGTAGCATAATAAGATCCTGGAGAGGAGATAGTATAGGGTAGGGAATCAATAGGGATTCTGTCTCTTAGATTGTCAATATCCAGAAAGGAGAAAAGACTGAGCCAGACCGGGGCAAGTGGTGTGCCCTGGTTGTAATAGAATCCGGGGTTGTTGTCTGTCTGATAAATGAGGAGTGCATTTGCCGGCAGGGATATTAAATTTCGCTGTGTGAATGTCATCCTGGGGATGAGTAATCCTTTGGTTGGGTTCTTAATATCCAGCATTGAACTTGGATCGGGTGGCGTTCCGGTCGTCGTGATGCTCACCTGTGATTGGGCAATAAAAAAGGTGAGCGAGAAAAGCGAAATGAGGAAGAATGGTCGCATAATCTGTGGTTAAGCAAGCTGTCAAATAGTATGGTGTCCGGTCGTATGTCCCGGTTGGCCGGGATAATATGGATGGAATTTACAAATAAATTACATGTCATGCTATCCGACCTCCTGAATACTTCGACCTGCTTATCTTAATCCATGTTCTGCAGCTCAGCAACCAAGGGGGAGTTGTTAATTGAATCGATCTAAGAGCTATGATAGACGTTCGAGTGTCTCTGACCTCGAACCATCTATCAACTGCTTAGACACTCGAACGTCAGCAGTGCAAGTTTAATGTATAACAAGACAGGGGCAAGCCCTGCCAGTACAATTTTCTAAGTGTGGTCTTGAGTGAACTTAAGTTTCTAAGTGGTAAAAAAGAGGACGCGGATTTTATCGGAAAAATTATGATTATTTAAGATTTAGTTTTCGTTGCATTTTGCCTTCATGGTATTCTATGGAATAAAAAAAGGACAGATGCGAACCTGTCCTTTTTAATTGTATTCATTCGTTTTACAACGACATTATTACTTTGGTACTTTATCCGGATCTAAGAGATCATAGAACTGATTGAGTTTTGGAAGAATGATGATCCGCGTACGACGATTTGTTGAGCGGCCTGCAGGTGTATCATTGCTGGCCAGAGTATTGAATTCGCCACGGCCTGCAGCGATCAGGCGATTTGGATCGATGTTGTATTTTGTCTGAAGAACTCGTACTACAGCAGTAGCTCTCTTCACGCTGAGATCCCAATTGTCTTTGACACAATCAGTTTTGATCTGAACATTATCTGTGTATCCTTCGACCATGACTTCGAGATCGGGTCTTGCATTGATGATCTGAGCTATTTTGCCGAGCACTTCATTTGCTCTCGGGCTAAGGTTAGCACTTCCGCTTGTATAAAGCATTTTATCGGAGAGGTTGATCATCACGACAGTTTTATCGACATTGATATTGACATCCTGATCATCAAGGCCCTGGGCTAACTGTCCTTTAAGATTGACAGCGAGTGCGAGGTTGAGTGAATCCGCTTTTGATTTGGCGGCCTGGAGCAAATGAATGTATTGATCTTTTTTTGCCAGTTGCTCAAGCGTCTCCTTCATATTGTCATTGGCGCTCTTTGTTAGTATAGTAAGGTCACCCACCTGCGACATTTGCTTGTCTCTTTGGTTTTTGCAATCATCCAGCTGAGCGCGAAGGTCTTTGGATTTTTCCATCTCATGCGACAGATTTGATTTGGTTGCATCGGCATCAGATACACATTGCTGGAGACGGTTCATATAGTCATTGAGGCTCATCCCGCTTTTGCCGAGTTGTTCATTGGCAGAAGCCAGTTCGTCCTGAAGGGCGATAAATTTTTTCTTACTCACGCAGGAGACGAGGAGGATCAATGCCAGAGCAGGAAGAAGTTTGAAAAAGTTACGATTCATATTTTAATTGTTTAGATGATCAAATAAATGCCTGTCCAACAGTAATTTATAAAATAAATAACACTTTTAGGTCAGGTCTTGTTTTGAAATAAAGGACAAAATTAAGCCTCTTATTTAAACTACCAAATGACAGGAAAAGGGGTAGGAAGGGCGGAAGGGGCAGAAATGGCAGAAAAGGGGAAAGCCAGAAAGCTTGTATCTAGTTTGAATTCTCTAACCTGAACTTTTCGCTTCAACCTTGGTTTTTATCTGGCAAAAAATTTATAGAAAATGGATCTTTTTTCATCGATCATCATAGGGGGTCAAATAAATCGCCTTTTTTCTATTAGTCCATTTCGCCACTCGAAAGCTGCTCCACCAGTTGATGAGGTTTATTAGCCAGGAGGTGTTTATGTATCAGTTTGGTTTCATAGTCCGCAATCACAACGCATTCCCCCCTTATTTTAGTTTTTTAAGTTGACTGCTTGCCAAAAGAGACTTCATTTGCATGATCGCCATTTGATTGAGTTGCTTCAAACGCAAAGCCATTGAGATTTGCTGATGTATGAGCATGGCATTGATGCTTTCTATGTTTGAAAGAATTACCAATTGTTCCAGAGAAGCAGTATCCCGAATATTACCTTCTACGCTGGGGTTAGTATCTCTCCATTGTCTGGCGGTCATGCCAAACAAAGCTACATTCAACATATCGGCCTCACTGGCATAAACGATATTGATTTGCTTGTTGTTTAGTTCTTTTGGAATAAGGTTTTCTTTGATGGCATCAGTATGTATATGGTAGTTTATTTTGGCAAGGGTGCGTTGAAGATTCCATTCAAGTTTCAAGCGGTCGTTTTCATCAGATTTCAGGCGTTGAAATTCCCTGATCAGGTATATCTTGAATTCGGCACTTACCCACATTCCAAATTCAAAGGCAATATCCGCATGAGCATAAGTTCCACCATAGCGGCCTGCAGTAGCTTTCAGTCCGATGGCATTTGTTTTCGCCTGCCAGTCTTTCACACTGATCTTGTAGTTGTTCAGCCCAGCCTGACTCTTAATTATGGCGAATTCGCCATAATTAAAATCCGGATTATAAACGCTTTCCCACACCCCAAGAAACTCCACTGTGTTTCTGTTCCGAAGCCAATCCGAAATAAAGAAATCACCGTCTTTAGCTTTCAGCATATCAGTAAGCGAAATATAATCCCCTTGATCTTGCTTAATGACAGTAATTGCTACCCCTTTGACAGTGATTGTTTTCGTTTTGGCCATAAAATTTAATTTGATTTCTTTTTCCCTCTTATCTTCTCGAAAAATACTCAAAACCACCCTTTTCTTCTCATGTTGAAGTATTATCTAATGATCTAAGACTGTTTTCATTTCGTCCCACTGCTCTTCGCCCCCTCCTCCCTGCCCCCTGCCGAAAATAGTTATACTGTGTTCATCATAGTAAAGTCTGAGTTGCTCCACCTTCCCCTCAAACTCTCTTACAAACCAATCATCATAATGTGCTAAATGAAAAGCTGCTAAGTCTGGTTCATTAATGCACTTCACTACCGTGCTTGCTGCAGTAATACCAGACAACAATGCATTGAATATTCCCTGGCCTGCAGCGGGATCGAGAATGCCTGCTGCATCACCGCAAAGTAAAATCCCTTCACTGCACACTGGACGAAATAATCGCCATCGCATATTGGCAAAATGGATAGTATTGAAAGTAGTATTGTGTTTTAATTCTACCGGTGGTAAGAAAGATTTTTCTCCCTTCATGCTTAATCTGGTCCATGCACAATAATCCGATGGCTGAGGAGCTAGCCATGTCCATCCATCTTTGTGAGGAATGAAGTGCGCTGCATTCAGATCGTAAGAAAATGTTTCATCAATTTTAGATATGCCTGTCCAACAAACTAATGGAGGAGAATAAAATCTTCGTTTGAATTTCAACATCTTTCCTGCGATGGCTTTTTTACCGCTGGCATCGATGATGTATTTCGCATATAGATCTTCTGTTTTGGTTTTTACACCGATTATTTCCCTGCTCCCTTCCCCCTGCTCCCTGCTCATCATAAAGTCTTCAACTTTTTCACTGAACATGACAGTGACACATAAGTGCTGAATTCGAAATAAAAGTTGTGCATTAAATATTTCGCGATTGATATGCATGCCCTGCCAGATGCCGGAGCTGTCTTCACCCAATGTCGTGTACTTGCCATCTGCATAAATTCCGGAGTACAAACCAAGAGTTGCATCATACTCCGCACCCTCAGCACCGATTTTGACAAGCAGGGCAGAGACACCCGGATGAATACTTTCAAGTGGTCCGGGAACTACAACTGGTAAAGGATAAGGATTGGGTTGGTCTGTAACGATGAGGACATTCAAGCCGGCTCTTGTACAAGTACCGGCAGCAGCACAACCTGCGGGGCCGGAACCAATCACGATGACATCAAAGATATTAGTGCTGATGGTGGACAATTGATGATTTCTTTTCGATGCCAGATAAAGGGATGCCGGATGCCAGACTCTAGAATCACATAATATTTTCTCTAAAGATATTGTTTACGAAATGCCCATCAGATATTATTCAACCACGTGGTGGTTGGTGTAATTCGCTTTCATTAATCCCCGGGGTGCACCCGGGGCTATTAACATTTGATCCTTTCAGGATCACATATATAACATTAATGATTGAGCGGAGTCGATATTATGATGTAGGCTTCTTTCCGGTCGCTGAGCGGAGCCAAAGCGAACATGAACCATCCCACGTCTCTCACGACATCTTCCACTTCACTACCCCTGATTTAATCGTAGCAATAGCAAGATGCGGAGCACCAGCTTGTTCATCTGTCACCTGACACACGTACAATTTCGTCATATCAATTCGACGACGTCCAAAACCATCC
>JBATMM010000049.1:0-34667 GCA_049289835.1 Saprospiraceae bacterium
CGCAAATTTCATTCAGCGACTTGACATTATGAAGTAAACTACCATATATTTGTTTTCAATGATGAAAAAATCAAATAATCACTTCTGCTGCGCTTGTTGTTGTTGTGCACAACCTCCGGGTTGAACAGGAGTGTATTGTTTCTTATAAAAATAAGAAGCCCTTCAGTTCCAACCGGATTGAGGGGCTTTTTCATTTACAACCATTTATAACCATGATAACACAAATAGGACATAACACAAAAACTTTATTAGGCCTACCCATCATCGGTAACACTCCGCTTTTATTAATAAAAAGTCTCAGTACAGACCGGGTTCGTATCTGGGCCAAAGCAGAATGGGAACAACCTGGTGGTAGCGTAAAAGCCAGAGCTGCTCATGCCATCATCAGCAGCGCCATAAAAACAGGTCAACTCAACCGCAATATTTCTCTCCTTGATGCTTCAAGCGGAAATACAGCAATTGCCTATGCCACTCTATTGCACAATCTTGGTTGGATACCAACAATCTGTCTTCCATCAAATGCATCATCCGAACGTAAATCACTCCTGACATCACTGGGTGTTAAATTAATTCTGACTTCACCACTCGAAGGAACCGATGGAGCGCAAGAGGTAGCAAAGGAATTATATGCATCAAATCCCGGGGCTTATTTCTATGCCGACCAATATTCAAATGAAGCGAATTGGAAAGCTCATTATCTCACTACAGCCCAGGAAATCTGGCGACAGACAAATGGAAAAATCACTCATTTTGTTGCAGGTCTGGGCACTACAGGTACATTTACGGGTACAGGTCGCAGACTTAAAGAACTTGGAGATATAAAACTGATTGCATTGCAACCCAATAGCCCTCTGCATGGTCTTGAAGGTTGGAAACATCTCAATACCACCGCACATACTCCGGCTATTTACGACCCTCATCTCGCTGATGAAACTCTTGAGATTGATTCTGATCAGGCATTTAAAATGATCCGGTTCATAGCCGATCATGAAGGCTTATACATTTCACCTTCTGGCGCAGCCAATCTGATTGGAGCCATTGAAGTTGCAACCGGTGTATCAGATGGAGACATTGTCACCACCATTGCCGATACACTTGAACGATATAAAGAAGTTCATAAAGAAATATTCGGAATATGACCACAACAATAGATTTCGAAATCCTTGAAGCGATTCAATCTCAACTTGAGTCATCTTATCCTCATGAAGCATGTGGATTTATTTTAGGACATGAACATAAAGGCAAAAGAAGAATCACTAAATCCATCGAAGTTGAAAACAAATCTGTCGAAAATCAACGCCGTCGCTTTATTATCGATCCACTTGATTATATGAAAGTTGAAAGACAAGCGCTGAAAGAAGGTCTTATTCTTCTCGGAATTTATCATTCACATCCGGATCACCCTGCTATTCCATCCATCCATGATCTTGAATTCGCACAACCTTTTTTCTCCTATCTCATTCATTCCATCAATTCAGGAAAGCTAACAGATACACGCAGCTACCGCTTACAAAACGGAAAATTTGTCGAAGAAATTATTTCTGCATACTCATATCGCGAGACACATCATATTAATAACACAGATCACAATATTTCAAGCTTACAAAAGTCCCCTGGTTGCTGAGCTGTAGCACAAGGTTGAGGTGAGCAGGTCGAAGCATAGGGGATTTAGGGGCAAAATCGTAAATCTAAAATCCAAAAACATGATCACTATTTTCATTCCAACACCACTCCGTCGATTCACAAGTGATAAATCAAGTGTCATTGTGGCTGCCCGCAGTGTAACAGAAGCCATCAGGCAATTAATCTCAGCACATCCTTCTCTGTCACCTTATATCTTTGATGAATCCGAACTTATTCGGAAACACGTTCGGATATACTTAGGTGAAGAAGACATCAGGGAAAAACAAGGAACAGATACACTCTTAAAGGATGGAGATGAACTAAGTATTATTCCGGCCATCGCCGGTGGATCTGGACATTTAAAATAAGCATTGCATGAGCACAACAACTGAAGAAATAACTTTCAATAAAGAAGAGCTCGAACGCTATAGTCGTCATATCATCATTCCCGAGTTCAATATTGAAGGACAACGAAAACTAAAGAGAGCCCGTGTCCTGGTAGTAGGCACAGGTGGCCTCGGTGCACCATTGCTTCTGTATCTAACTGCAGCAGGGATAGGCACAATCGGTATTGTAGATTTTGACATAGTCGAAAAAAGCAATCTACAGCGGCAGGTTCTCTTTACGACTTCAGATGTCGGCAGGCCGAAAGTTGAAGCTGCCCGGGACAGGCTTGCTGCTCTCAATCCATTTGTCAATTTTGAATTGTTCAATGCCAGGCTTGACAGTACAAATGCATTAGAAATCATTTCAACTTTTGATATTGTTGCAGATGGAACCGATAATTTTCCAACGCGATATCTTGTCAATGATGCCTGTGTATTTGCCGGAAAAATAAATGTATTCGCTTCCATCTTTAGATTTGAAGGACAGGCCAGCGTATTCAACTTTCTCTACCCCGATGGCAGCCGGGGACCAAATTACAGAGACTTGTTTCCTTCCCCACCTCCAGCCGGATTGGTTCCTAGTTGTGCTGAAGGAGGTGTCCTCGGTGTTTTACCAGGAATATTAGGCAGTCTGCAGGCGAATGAAGTGATCAAAGTTATCTCAGGAATAGGAACACCATTGGCTGGTAGACTCTTTCAATTTGATGCTGCTGAATTCCATTCAAAAATTTATAAAATTTCAAAGGATTCTGAAAACCCGATTTCCGGAATCAATCCAACTCAGACTGAACTCATAGATTATGAAATGTTCTGCGGAATAAATCAGCATCAGGCATCGGATGAGAGAGAAAAAACTCATGAAATATCAGTTGATCAATTGAATGACTGGATTCGATCCGGAAAAGATTTTCAGCTCATCGATGTACGTGAACCCTATGAATACGAGATAGCTAATCTTGGGGGTACACTCATTCCTAAAGGAGAAATTTTAACTCACCTCGATCTGCTTGAAAGAGAAAAACCGGTAGTGATTCATTGTCGTTCAGGCAAAAGAAGCCAGGACGTTATCAATCTTTTGTCGAAAGAAGCTGGCTTTCATCATCTTTTAAATCTACAAGGCGGCATTCTCGCCTGGGCAGACAAAATAGATTCAACTATGCCCAAATATTAAGAACCCTAAACCTAACTATAGTAAATCTGTTCCACCATCGTAAATCCAATGCGGTTCCTGAGCTGCGCAATAGGTATGAGCGAAAGGTGTCGAAGGATCGACCTGCTGCACTCAACCATCTGCTACAGCTCCGCAACCATCGTAAATCTAAAATCCAAAATCTAAAATCTAAAATCCAAAATTATGTCCATCAAACTCGGCGATATAGCGCCAAATTTCCAGGCTGAAACCTCACAAGGACCGCTCGATTTCTATGATTATCTGGGCAATTCATGGGGTGTGCTCTTTTCTCATCCCGCTGATTTTACGCCTGTCTGTACCACCGAATTAGGTCAGGTAGCGAAGCTGAAAAATGAATTTGATAAACGAAACGTCAAAGTCCTTGCACTCAGCGTTGATCCGATCGAATCTCATGACAAATGGATCAAAGACATTAATGAAACACAGCACACTGAAGTCAATTTTCCACTTATCGCCGACAGCGATCGTAAAGTATCATTGCTATATGATATGATTCATCCCGGTGCTGCAGAAAAAACAACCGTAAGAAGTGTATTCATCATCGGACCGGATAAGAAAGTAAAATTGACTTTGACCTATCCACCCAGCACAGGCAGAAATTTCTCAGAAATTTTAAGAGTAATTGATTCCCTTCAGTTGACCGCTTATCACAGCGTAGCAACTCCAGCTGATTGGAAACAAGGTGAGGATGTAGTCATTTTACCTTCCGTTCCGGATGCCGATATCCCCGCAAAATTTCCCTTAGGTGCAACACACATCAAACCTTATCTGCGCACAACGCCTCAACCAAATTAAAATTCAATAAAATTGAAACGGATGTAGAGACGCGATTTATGCTTCTATCGCGTCTCTATTTCTTTAACATCATTACCACTTTTTCAACATTCCTCTTTAATGCTTCATCCGTTTTGAGGTAATTCAAATATTTGTTTATCTCTTTCTTCCTTGATGGGATTAATTGATCAAATGCAGAAGTAAGCTTTGTCTCTTGTAGACGGGATTTTAAATGAGAATTCATGGATACATTTTTAATCGCAGGACTTTCATTCTCCTCAAGTACAAATGCAGCAGTATCCCCTATACTCACTTTTCCCCCTTTCATCATTTGTCCGTTAACATAAAGCCTGTATGGCCCGTTTTTGACAGAAACTAAAGTTTGCTCAAACTTATGTTTATTGATTTCTCCTTTGACAAAAATATATCCCCGAAGAGGTTTCATTTTTAAAGTGATCCTTTCTGGCACATCCACACAAGGATTGATCCCCACCTTATATATTTCACCTTTAAATCGAAATTCCATTTATTTAGGAAATTAATTAAGGTAAATATCTGGAGAATAGTTTATTGGATATGGTAGATCAGCTCACGTCTGACGTCACAAGATCAATTGCTGATTACTAATTCTCCAGAAACTGATTACTGATTACTGATTACTGATTACTGGTCACCGAATACCGGTTACATATTTTTAACGATATTCCTGAGCATCAGAATATCTTTCAACTCGTGTAGAACTTTATACTCATTCGGCATCACTTTTTTAAAGGCCTCTTTGATCGCAAAAAATGTACCTTTTTCAAGCGCTATCTTATCCATCATATCGATTTTGGATGATACAAGCTTTAAATCTTCTTTGATCAACTTTCGGATGGAGGGAATGTCATGCCAATCACCTTCGATTGCACATGTAAGACTGGAGGTACCGTCAGGTTGTATATCCGTTTCTAATGCTATGAATCGATAATCTGCCGCAACATCAGTATCAGAATACTTGGCAATATTTGTAAATGGAATACGCCAATTTTCCTCTTCCAGACCGGAATTAACCAGAAAAATCTCAAGACCTTTCTCATGAAAACGATATACAATAACGCGAACACTATCAAATACAGACATAAAGTTAAGTCTTTGTCAATCGGGGTAAAAGTACGCCACAAAAACGGTTATTTTTTCCTTTTGTTCTCCAAGATACGTGTCAACATCTCATAAAGACTCAGGGAAATGAAAATCGCCTCTTCTTCATCATTAAGCTTTGAGATAAGCGTAAAGGCCCTTTGCTGATGGGCATGCGGCCGTAACGGATTAAACATCTGCCCGACTTCATGATCTTTAACAATAATGGATAGAAGATCATTGGAATAAGGCCTGATTCTTCCCAGTATTCCTCTTGATTTCAGTCCATGCATGACATTATTCTGATCCATCATAGCCACCTGGCTGCCGTTGAAATAGACATCTACATTTTGTTTCTTAATTCTGAATATGATTTCAGTGTCTGATGTCCTGCAGCAAAGCAAAGCTTCCCGAATACCTTTAATATAATCCTTATAGGCGAATGCAACCATTGGCTCAGCATAAATGGATTGAATGGTTCCAGCCACTATTTTATCTAATCCCTGTTTCTGAGACTTAAGTTCAAGCTTCAACGACATCAATTCCAACTCACTTTCCTCTCGGAAAGGAATCAACTGTGATTGAAAAGGCTTCATGATTTGCCGCATCACAGCAAGATCCTGGTTTATCTTTCGCGTGCCGGGAGGCATGCCCAAAACCTTTCTGATAATATCCTCTATCATAACCGGAGGTCAAGATACAGTTATTTGAAAATGAAAATAAAGTCCTGAATGCCAATCATTGTAAAATCAAATAATGGGTGCGTACAATTCCTAATTGCATATTGAAATCTACTCCGCGCTGAATATACCTGATAAGCACCTCATCACTGAATACTGAATACTGAATACTGAATACCGCTTACTGGTTACTGGTTACCGGACCTTACATATAGCTTCTGATCGTAGAGCTCTTCCTCATTGTCTTTCTGAGACGACGGATAGCCCTTTCTTTGATTTGCCGCACTCGCTCACGGGTAAGCTCCAATTGCTCTCCGATTTCATCAAGTGAAAGAGGCTTTTCTCCCTTTAGCCCAAAATAAAACGCTAATACCTCTGCTTCCCTTGGCGCCAAAGAATTCAAACTATACTGAATGTCAAGCCTCAATGATTCCTCCATAAGCTTGAGATCAGGCTGCATCTCTGCATCAGTCTCAATCATGTCCAAAAGTGTAAAACTATCCTCATCACTGGAGACAGGCGCATCGAAAGAAACATGACGATTATTGCCGGGCATCGCATTGATGACATCCCTGATAGGCACATTCAGCAACTCCGCCAATTCCTCATGTGAAGGATCACGCTCAAATTCCTGAACAAAAGACACAAACGCCTCATTCAACCGGTTGTAAGAAGTGGACTTATTATGGGGCATCCGCACAATTCTTGAATATTCCACTATCGATTGAAGGATACTCTGCCTGATCCACCATACCGCATAGGAAATAAACTTAAACCCTTTCGTTTCATCAAAACGTTTGGCTGCTTTCATCAAACCCACATTCCCTTCATTGATCAGGTCACTTAATGACAGACCCTGATTCTGGTACTGCTTGGCAACCGAAACCACGAATCTAAGATTAGCTTCAGTCATGCGCTCAAGAGCCTCCTGGTCACCGGCACGGGCAAGTGCAGCCAATCTGGCTTCCTCATCAGAAGTCATCATGTCTATCTTGCTGATATCCTGCAGATACTTCTCAAGTGCAAGACTTTCACGGCTTGTGATCCTATTTGCTATTTTAAGTTGTCGCATTCCGGAGTTCCATGTTTAGATGCTAAAATGTATTAAATTCATACTGCCACAAGAAGGTACAATGGCGCATGTCAAAAAGTTCACAGTTTTAGTGGCCCTGCGTTTAGTTTTTTCATATTTATTCATTTTTTCAGCAACCTGGCCTTTAAACAGTATCAACTCTGTTCTGTTTGTATAATGTCTCGAGATTGATATTTCGTACCCAACCAAACCCACTTTTTTTTCGTCTACCGATAAATAATTGAAAAATCTTATGAAATACCTGGTTTCTGTGTCTCTGGCTCTCAGTTTCATCTTCCTCAATTTTTCAGGTTGTGATAAAAGGAACAATACTGATGCTCTGTGTAATCAGATAATACTCAAGAAACCATTCACAGCAAAAATCGATGAGCTGTGGTGTCTGGACCAGGACAATTGGAGCATCAGATTCGGCCCCTTTATTGAGGATAGCAGATGCAATGCTCCTTTAATAGATTGTGTCTGGGCCGGAAGGTATGTGATGGCTGCCACGATTATTGATAATGATGGTGAAAAAAGAGACACCTTCTATGCAGTCAATAATTGGTCAGATACACTGCACCTTGGGATTTACAATGTATTCCTGAACAAAGTTTATCCGGAAATTCGTCCAACTATGGAACAACTGGATCCTTCAAAATATTCATTCGATGTCATTGTAGAACAACAATAAGTAAATCCACCCTTAAATCAAGAGAAATAGTTTAAAATAAAAATGACAAGCCTTGACTTGTCATTTTTATTTTAAATCCTATAATTCAGTTAAATTCTCTCACTGAATACCGATTACCGTTTACTGATTACTTTTTTACCGGCGTGGTCCGCGATCTCCACCTCCACGATTTCCGCCACCTCCACCACGATCATCTCTGCGAGGTCCGCGATCATCACGCCTTGGTCCTCTGTCGTCACGTCTTGGTCCACGATCATCACGTCTCGGTCCACGGTCATCTCCGAAGGAAGAACGCTCACGTTCTCTTTCCGGTGGACCTTCTTCTCCGAATCCATCTTCATATTCACCATTTTCATTCTTCTTACGCTCAGGTTTTGGAAGTAATGATTTACGCGACATCCTCATCTTGCCTGTACGGGAATCGATCTCAACAAGCTGCACCTTTACCATGTCACCTTCTTTGAATACTTCCTCCACATTATCTATCCGGCTATGAGAGATTTCAGATACATGCAATAACCCGCTCTTTCCCATGAAATCAACAAACACTCCATAAGGCATTATCGTCCTCACAACAGCTTCATACACATCGCCTACTTCGGGCGTGTATGTTATGCTAATGATACGTTGTCTTGCAAGCTCAAGACTTTCCTTATTCGAACTGGCAATATTGACAATTCCTTTATCACCCACCTCTTCAATATTGATGATAGTGCCTGTAGTCGCTTGTATGTCCTGAATAACCTTTCCTCCAGGGCCGATGACAGCGCCAATCTGACTCTTCTCAATGATGATCTCAAGTATTCGTGGTGCGTGTGGTTTGAGGTCTTCTCTTGGTTCTGATATGACTTCATCCATCTTAGACAGGATGTGCAATCTACCGGCACGTGCCTGCAGTAAAGCTTTCTCCAGCAAATCATAACTCAAGCCATCCACTTTGATATCCATCTGGCATCCTACGATTCCATCACGTGTTCCGGTGATCTTGAAATCCATATCGCCTATTGCATCTTCATCGCCAAGGATGTCAGACAAAATGGCATTTTTTCCTTTCTCACTCACCAATCCCATTGCGATACCCGCAACTGCAGATTTAATTTTTATACCCCCATCCATCAAAGCTAGCGAGCCGGCACAAACCGTCGCCATAGAGGAAGATCCGTTGGATTCAAGGATATCAGACACAATACGTAAAGTATATGGCTGAACAGCAGGAAATACTTTTCTCAATGAACGACCCGCAAGATTAGCATGTCCTACTTCTCTTCGTCCGGGACCGCGATTTGGTTTCACCTCACCCGTTGAATAAGGTGGGAAATTATAATGAAGGATAAATTTATCATGTCTGAAATCAAGAGCATTGTCAAGCAATACTTCATCATTCTTTGTTCCCAGAGTAAGACTTGTCAAAGATTGAGTCTCTCCTCTTGTAAATACAGCAGATCCATGTGTTGAAGGCAGATAATCTACCTCAATCCATATCGGCCTGATTTCATCCATCTTCCTGCCATCAATCCGCTTGCCTTCGTCCACGACAAAATGACGAACTACTTCTTTTTTAAGCTTGTCATAATAATAATCGACCAGAACACCCTTCTCTGTCATGTATTCCTCACCTTTCTCTTGTTTCAGCTTTTCAACAAGTTCAGTTTTGATACCATCAAAGTTTTCCTTGCGCGTATTTTTTTCCTGTGCGCCTCTGGCAATATCCAGTATTCTTTGTCTTGAAAATGTGTCAATTTCTTTCTTCAGATCTTCATCCTCCTCTTTCGCTGGCAATTCTCTTTTCTGTGTCGCTTTTATACCAACCTTTTTAGCTAATTCCAATTGGGCCTGACATTGAACTTTGATCGCATCATGACCGATTCGAATGGCCTCTACCAGTTCGTGTTCAGAACACTCATTCGCTTCACCTTCGACCATCATGATATCCGCTATTGTAGCAGCAATGATGACGTCTATATCAGCAGTTTTCAAAGCCTCACGGCCTGGATTAACCACAAACTCTCCATTAATTCTTGCCACTCTTACTTCTGATATAGGACCAGCCCATGGAATATCCGAAACGGCAAGTGCTGTTGACGCTGCCAGAGCCGCGAGAGCATCGGGCATTGCATCAGCATCTGCAGAAATGAGGTTGATCATGATCTGCGTCTCATTCATATATCCATCAGGAAATAATGGTCGCACAGCTCTATCTACAAGCCTAGATATCAGTACTTCGTAGTCAGATAATTTAGACTCCCTTCGGAAAAAATTACCCGGTATACGTCCTACCGCCGCAAATTTCTCCTGGTAATCAACCGACAGTGGAAACCAAGGTTGGTTTGGTTTAGCTTCCTTATTAGATACTACTGTAGCTAAAAGCATAGTATCCCCCAACCGTATCATAGCCGATCCATGAGCTTGTGCCGCGAGTTTACCGGTCTCCATGATCACTTCTCTGCCATCCGGCAAATTAAAGCGCTGGGTAATAGGAATTTGAACACCCATATTATTATTATTTAATTTGTTATAATCTGATTATTAATACTTTATTCAGTTATCGAGGGAAGATATCAGAGACAATTGCAGGTACAGCCCATCTGCTGGATCATTCCAGATTCTAAGGCAAAAATCAAAGATGAAAATTGAGAAATCGTAATCGAACAGACGATTAGAAAACAGAATACCCTTCAAAAGCGGGCATGTATTATTTTCTTATACCCAACTTTTCGATTATTTCGCGATAGCGCTGAATATCCTTTTTCATGAGATAATGCAATAAACGCTTTCGTTGTCCTACCATCGTCAAAAGCGCTCTTTTGCAAGAATTGTCTTTTGCGTTGATTTGTAAATGTTTTGATAACTCATTGATCCTGAGGGTCATCAAAGCCACTTGAGATTCGGTGCCGCCGGTATTAGCCGATGTACCACCAAAGTCAGAAAAGATTTCAGCTTTTTTCGCTGATGTTAGATAAACTGCCATGTCATTTGACGCTTTAAAAAATGACTAATATTTTGATTTACTTTAATTTTTCGAGCCGCAAAGATACGATTCTTAACACGAATTATTCAGCAATGTTATTTTTTACCCGGCTCTTTAGATTTTGCCTCATTCCACAATCCGTCCATTTCAGCTAATGTCATGTCTGTCAACGCCTTGGGGGCATTGAATTCTATATACTCAAACCGTCGCTTAAACTTCTGATTCACTTTTTCCAGCGAAGTTTCAGGGTCAATCCCTTTATACCTGGCATAATTGATCAGTGAAAAAAGTATATCCCCAAACTCATCTTCAAGCTCTGATTTTCCTGCTCCGGCTGCTGATGCTTCCTTAAACTCCGTGATCTCTTCTTCTACTTTATCCCAGACCTGCTGATCATTTTCCCATTCAAATCCTACCTGTCTGGTCTTGTCCTGCATTCTAAAGGCTTTTATCATGGCCGGTAAGGATTCCGGTACTCCTGAAAGAACTGACTTCTTACCCTCGTTCTTCTTTATCGTCTCCCAGTTTCGTTTTACATCCTCTTCTCCATTCACTACTGTATCGGCATAGATATGAGGATGTCTTCGTATTAGTTTTTCACACACCATATTGATTACAGAGGTCACATCAAATTGACCTTGCTCACTGCCAATCTTTGCATAGAAGACAATATGTAAAAGTAAATCACCTAACTCCTCTCCAATTCCAATCCAGTCTTCCTTCAATATCGCATCCGCCAATTCATATGTCTCCTCAATAGTCAGATTGCGTAACGAATGAATGTCCTGCTTCCTGTCCCAGGGACACTTTTCCCTCAAGTCATCCATGATATCAAGCAATCGCCCAAAAGCCTTCAACCGTTCGTCTTCCATCCTAAAATCCATTTACCTTCCATTAAAACATTTCCATTCGTCGAAAATTTCACAGAACAAATTAGGCTTTTTCAAAAGTCCCGGTTGCTGAGCTGTAGCACTAGGTTGAGATGAGCAGGTCGAAGCATAGGGGATTTAGGGGCCAAGCAAATGCCCCATCAAATCCCTCTTTGTCCTGAGGTATTCTTCATTATCTTCATTTGGTTCGATCATCAATGGCACTCTGTCCACAATGTTTATTCCACCCTCACTGAGTGAAATCATTTTCTCAGGATTATTAGTCAGCAAACGGATATTATCGATACCCAGATCCTTTAAAATCAGGTTGGCTATGTGATAGGTCCTTTCATCTGTCTCAAATCCCAATTGATGATTCGCATCAATAGTGTTAAATCCCTCATCCTGCAGATTATAAGCCTTTAGTTTATTAATAAGCCCGATTCCTCGTCCCTCCTGCCTTAAATAAATCAGGACTCCCTTTTCCCTGGTGATAACTTCAAGGCTTTTTTCTAATTGCGCACCACAATCGCATCGTTTTGAACCAAATAGATCCCCAGTCAGACATTCAGAGTGAACCCTGATGGTGACGATTTCTTCAGGATTTAAACCAGGGGGATAAAGCGCAAGATGGGGCATAGGATCAGCATCATTATCAGCATATGCATCGATATACCATAAACCTGATGACGTGGGAATACTGGAATGAACCTGTTTTTGCATTAAAGCTTACCTCAGAACGAATGACAAAGGTAAGGCAACAGCCACAAAATAAATCATGTGAATGTCAGAGTCAGGTAGTGAAGAATACTTTTTCAGGAAGCGGGTTGCTGTAACTGCACCTATCATGGTGGAGGAAAACCTGATAAAGTCAGATAATTTCTATTTCCTGCTTGTGCCCAATTTGACAAGGAAAATCAATCCGCTTGTAACAAAAACAGTAAGGGTGACGAGTAAAATCAGCATGTCTTAATTAGGAGTGTTATTAGTTAACTGCGGCTAAGGTGCGGAATTTTTATTTGATATTATAAACTTTTTTCAAAATTTTATTTTAGTCGAAACCCTGACTGCTGCACAATGATTAAAGCATGTTCCTGGTTTGTAATATGTAGCTTTAACTCAAATTATATAAGAATGAAATTTACATTTACGCTGATTGCCTGCTTGCTTTTTTTCATTTTCCCATCCATATATTCTCCACTTTTAAGCCAAACCAGCTCATCGGAGATTTATAAGGATATTAAAAAATTGGGCGTTCTGGCTAATGTCCTTTATGTCGGTGCCCATCCCGATGATGAAAATACCCGTCTGATCAGTTATTTCTCAAATCATATCTCTGCACATACCACCTATCTGTCCATGACCCGCGGAGACGGAGGTCAAAATCTTATTGGTCCCGAAATTCGTGAAATGCTTGGCGTCATCAGAACCCAGGAACTCCTTGCGGCAAGGTCCGTTGATGGCGGTTACCAGATGTTTACACGAGCTAATGATTTTGGGTATTCAAAAACACCTGCCGAAACCTTCAATATTTGGGATCGGAATGAAGTCCTGAGCGATGTAGTGTGGGCTTTACGGACGATCAGGCCAGATGTCATCATCAACAGATTCAATACTGATACTTCACGGCCTAATCATGGTCATCACACCGCTTCAGCTATACTTTCCACAGAAGCATTTGATTTAGCAGCAGACCCTTCTTCGTTCCCTGAACAATTAAAATATGTTGAACCCTGGCAGCCAAGAAGGATTTTCTGGAACACAAGCTGGTGGTTTTACGGAAGCCAGGAGAATTTTAATAAAGTGGATAAATCCAAAATGTTGACCATTGACATCGGATCCTTTGATCAGGTATCAGGTGAATCAAACTCTGAAATCGCAGGCAGAAGCAGGAGCATGCACAAAAGTCAGGGTTTTGGATCCGCTGAAACAAGAGGCGAAAGTTTAGATTATATCGATCTGATCAAAGATGCACAAGGAATCATTCCAAAAGATATTTTTGAAGGAATCGATATTACGTGGAATCGTGTTCAGGGTGGCAAACCCATTGCCATAAAAGTCAAACAATTAGATACATCATTTGATTTTAAATCTCCCTCTTCAAGTATTCCACAATTATTGGATATTTATAAATCAATTCAACAACTACCTGATTCATACTGGAAGAAAATAAAATTAGATGAATGCAAATCACTGATTGAAAAATGTCTTGGTTTATTTATTGAAGTTCGTACCACTAAATTTCGCGTTAGTCCTGGTATGGTGTTACCTGCAACATTGGAAATTGCGAACAGATCAAACGTTGATGTTACGCTTTCATCGGTCAGGTTTTCTGTAGGAGACACTTCATATTCCTTCCGGACACCTCTTAAATATAATCAGGTCGTGATGAATGATGTGAAAATTCAGGTTCCTAATCATCTGAGTACACCCTATTGGCTTGTCGATACACCTAAAGAAGGAATGTATAGTGTTCCTGATCAGGATAAAAGAGGCCGCCCATATGACCCTCCGGAAATTTCAGCAGATGTCAATGTGATGATTTCAGGAACACAAATTGTATTTAATGTTCCCATGATCTACAAAACGGTTGATCCCGCCAAAGGTGAAATTCATCGCCCATTATCCATCACCCCTCCGGTCACAATTCAATTTGATGAGAATGTTTTGGTATTTTCTCTGGGTCATGAGCGTACCATAGATGTTACACTTACGGCTATCCAGGATAGTGTCAGCGGAACACTTCAACTAAAAATTCCTCAAAAAGACTGGACAATTACGCCATCAAGTATTCCCTGGTCATTTACTAATTCAGGTGAGACCACTGTACTTACATGCAGGATCACTCCACCCATCGGCCAATCTTCAGCTACTCTTAATCCTGAAATCTCAAGTGGTGGCCAGACGTACCACCATAAGGTAACGACGATCGATTATGATCACCTTCCGTATTTATCCATTGTCCGTGATGCAAGCGTTAAATTAAAAAGTATCGATCTGAAAATTATTCCAAGACCGATAGCTTATATCGAAGGTGCAGGTGATGATGTTGTAGAAGGCTTACAACAAATCGGTTATTCAATTGATGTGATAGATCCGGCTACAATTTCAGCTTCCGCATTAAGCAAATACCAGGTCGTTATTTTAGGCATCAGAGCATTCAATACTGTTGAACCATTAGCCTATAAAAATAAAATACTATTTGATTGGGTTGAAAAAGGAGGTACAATGATTGTTCAATACAATACAAGCCATGCATTAGTGACGGATGAAATTGCACCTTACCCTTTAACTCTTTCTAGAGATCGGGTTACAGAAGAAAATTCTCCTGTTACCATTCTAAATCCGGAGTCAGAGGTTTTCAACTTTCCAAATAAAATAAATGCTTCTGATTTTGATGGCTGGGTTCAGGAACGAGGATTATATTTTCCAAATAAATGGGACGATCATTTCACACCTCTTCTTGAAATGAAAGACACTGGAGAAAACCCTACTCAAGGATCTCTGTTGATTGCTGGATATGGTGAAGGATATTATGTCTACAGTGGTATTTCATGGTTCAGACATCTCCCCGTTGGCGTTCCGGGTTCTTATCGACTTCTGAGTAATCTCATTTCTCTGGGTTATAAAAATGGCAAGTCCTAATCATTAATTAATAGCTGAATAATGTCAGAGATCGGCGAAGAAATAAATTCCCCTGTAAAGGATTTTGAGGGAGAAGGTGAACATCACAAAATCAACTGGAATAGGATTTATTTCCTGATCCTGCTTTATAATGGCATCTTGATTTTTCTTTTCTATTTGCTTTGTCATAACCTCAACCATTTCAGCGCATGAGTGCACTGGATTGGATGGTTCTTCTTGGATCTACTGCATTCATTGTGGTATATGGCATATGGAAAAATCATAAGAACAAAAACATTGAAGGATATTTGCTCGGCAATCACGCCACACGCTGGTGGACTATAGGGCTTTCCGTGATGGCTACTCAGGCCAGTGCAATCACTTTTCTTTCCACTCCGGGCCAGGCTTTCTCCGAAGGCATGGGTTTCATTCAGTTTTATTTTGGCTTACCGATAGCCATGGTGATCATTTGCATCGTGTTTATCCCGAGATTTTTCAGGATGAATGTATATACAGTCTATGAATTTCTTGAGCATCGCTTTGGTTTACCCACACGACTTATCGCTGCTTTTTTATTTTTAATTCAGCGTGGTTTGGGTACTGCTATTACCATTTTCGCTCCGGCCATTATTTTGTCTGCCATCGCCGGCTGGAATTTAAACCTGACCATTTTTGCGATCGGTTGTATAGTTACACTTTATACACTCATCGGTGGCACTACCACCGTCAATGTGACGCACAAGCTACAGATGGCCGTGATGATCGGTGGTATCTTAACTGCATTCTTAGTAACTATATCATTACTTCCGGCTGGTATAGGATTTATGGACGCTTTGCACATTGCAGGTGCTAATGGAAAGCTTGGCGTTGTCAATTTCAGTTTTGATCCTAATAACAGATATACATTCTGGTCAGGTATCACAGGAGGCACCTTCCTTGCATTGTCGTATTTCGGTACGGATCAATCACAAGCGCAACGTTATCTAGCCGCAAAATCTACCACCGAAAGTAAATTAGGCCTCCTCTTTAATGCGTTTTTTAAAATCCCGATGCAATTCCTGATCCTGATGACCGGACTCATGGTGTATGTGTTTTACCAGTTTCATGCATCTCCCGTTTTTTTTAATTCCCAGGTCGAACAGCAATTGTTGCAGACTTCATCCTCTGTAGAATACAATCAACTTCAACAGACCTGGAATAAAGAACAGGAATACAGACAGTCGCTATATAATGAAATGCTGATTGGACAAAATGACATTTCGGATCAGAGATCACTGGATCAAAGCATCGCCCGTGAAAAAGAACTCAGGTCCAAAGCAAAAGACCTGATAAAAAAAACGCTGCCGGATGAGGAAGCGAATGATAAGGATTATATTTTCCTTCGCTTCATACTCGACTATCTTCCGAAAGGGATCATCGGTTTGCTGATGTCCATGGTCCTGGCCGCCAGCATGGGATCAACGGCATCCGAATTGAATGCATTGGCATCTACCACTACTGTGGATTTTTATAAAAGACTGGTGAGAAAAGAAGCCAGTGATAAGCATTTCGTAAATGCATCAAAGATCTTCGTTTTGTTGTGGGGAATTATTGCAATGGCATTCGCATACTATGGCACCTTATTTGAAAATCTCATTCAGTTTGTTAATATTGTAGGATCCATATTTTATGGTACTGTTTTAGGAATATTTTTATCTGCATTTTTCCTTAAATACGTTTCCGGAATATCCGTATTCATTGCTGCATTGATTGCTCAATCCATCGTGCTATTCTTTTTCCTGAAAACAGACATCGGCTTCTTATGGTACAACGTGATCGGCTGCAGTGCCGTCATGATCCTCAGCCTGATTATTGAATTACTGATGAGAACTTTCCGAAGGAATGAATCACATTTAGTATCGTAAGAAATGATTATGCATTGATTAATGCATAGTTTTCAAAAAAAATAGATCCCGAAAAACTTCCGGGATCTATCCTTATCTTTTTTGTACTAAGTGGTATTACTCATTTCGGTTGCTGAGCTGCGGTTGCTGAGCTGTAGCCCGAGGTTGAGTCCAAGCAGGTCGAACCATAGCACATGGCTGATCGTTGCAAGTCGAAGCACACATCTCACATCTTTTTCCACTCCGCTATCGAAGCTTCATTCATCCGGATATAATCTTTGTTAGAATCTTTAGTTGCCAGTTCCAATGATCGCGTAGCAGTTTCAATAGCTCCCTTTTTATCACCAAGACCTGCCTGGATCAATGACTTCGTTCTCAGCACCCAATATTTTTCATTACCCATGGCTATGGATTTATTTACCCATTCGAGCGCTTTATTAAGGTCTTTATTTTCTGTGAAATAGTAATTGCCCGCTGAATAATAATCTCCTGCTGAAGGGCCAGCCATTACCTTAGCAATGCTTTCTTCTACAGTTTTATCAGTGCCCACTTTGATCGGCACAGGCAGATAAATGTTGTCCCAGAGCACAAAAAAATCAGCGCCACTGCTGGTCAGATTATCAAAACCTATCATCAATGATTCCACATGCACGTCTTTTGACATTGGATATGGAGTAGCAGTGATCGAGATAGGTGTTACATCCGATCCAGAATAGCTAGTCCAATCTGTACTATTATGAGGATAAAGCATAACAGTCCATGTAGACATCCCAGGTTTTGTCAATAATGCATAAGAGCCTTTTTTTACATCCGCACCACCGAAGTTTACATCCTCGCTGAATGTAATCTTGGTTGCTGAATTGGCACCCGTCCTCCAAACATCACCATAAGGTACCAGGCCACCGAAAATAGCTCGCTTCTTTACGCTAGGTCGTGAATATTCTACTGTCACATCAGTAAGTCCTATACGCTGCTCAACTTTCGCACCAGGGCTGGCAGCAGGCGTTTGAATTTGTGCCTGCATGAAGTTGATCGCAAGCATTGTCAATAAAAGTAGTAATCCGTTTTTTTTCATTTGAAGGAAGATTTTAGTTGAATAATTAGCGGTTAAACATGATCAATTAAGATAAAGTTGATCATGTACAAATAAAAAAGCACTTCTGCATTGAAGTGCTTTAATGTGACAGCGCTGGGATTCGAACCCAGGACCCACGGCTTAAAAGACCGTTGCTCTACCGGCTGAGCTACGCTGTCAGGAGTGCACCTTTGCGCAAACAAGGCCGCAAATATATTACTTTTTCATATTGAAGCCGGGATACCCTTCCAAATTAAGACTTTTTAGGGGTATCAAAAGCTATATATACCTTATGGATGTTGCTGCGTAAGCGTCCGTAATGAATATTTCTTCCCTTCAATTGATTCTAATACATGAGGAAAATGTTCATTAGCTTCCCTTATCAGACCAGATACATCTTTGTATCGGGAAGAATAATGTCCTGTCAGCAGGCATGAAGTGCCAGCCTCTGCAGCCATTCGACCCGCATCATCCGCCGTACTATGGCCCGTTTGTGCTGCAGTCTCCGCAAGATCATTTCCAAATGTAGTCTCATGGTAAAGCATCGTCACATTTTTGATCCAGGGAATTATCTTTTTACTGTATTGCGTATCAGAACAGTAGGCATAGCTTAGAAGTGGTTCCTCACCATATGTCATTAAATCGTTGAGCATGAGATTGCCATTAATTTCTAAATCTTTTCCTTGCTGCAATTGATGTATCTGGTCTGGTGTCAGTTTCAGTGCCTCGACAACTTCTTTTTTCAATTTATACAAACTAGCTCTCTCCCTGAACAAATATCCATTGCAGGGTATACGATGCTGAAGTGGAAAAGTGAATACATCAAGATTCCCTTTGGCCCAGATTTTAACTAGTCCTTTGGCATTTGTTTCAACAACTTGCAAGGGATAATTGATCTTCATTTCAGTGTATTTCCGGATTTCATCAAGAAGCCCCTTTATTCCAACCGGACCAAAAACAGTAAGTGCCTCTTTACGTTGGAGATGACTAAAAGAACTTAATAACCCCGGCAATCCGAATACATGATCTCCATGAAGATGGCTGATCAGAATACTATTGATTTTGAATGGCTTTATTCCTGAATCACGAAGTCTGGTCTGTGTCCCTTCGCCACAATCGATGAGACAAAAAATATCATCATATTGTACAACCTGTGCAGACGGATGTCTTCCATTCATAGGTAGAGCAGATCCGGAACCAATCACCGTCACTGCAAATTCAGCCATGACTGATCATTGGTTTATATTTATAAAGATTGATTATTCTTCTTCAGATGGAACATCACTATTCAGGTCGCGCTCCACATCTTCCATGTAAACGTAATCGATTGATTCCTTTACTGAAGGTATGATGGCGAGGATAGTATCAAGCCGTGATATCTTGATGAGCTTCTCAACACTTGGATGGGTGATGCCGGTGATGACGTAACTTCCATAATCTTTCCACAGGCGATTAGCGGTAAGGATAGCACTCAATCCGGATGAATCAACGTATTTAACCTGACTTAAATCAAATATCAGGTTCCGCACCCCTTCATTTCTGAGAAAAATAAACTCTGATTTCAAATCAGGGGCAATAAGTGAATTCAAATTCTCTTCATCAAGAGAGAGAACAGAATACTTATCATGTTTATCTAATGAAAACTTCATTGGCAATGCATTAGTCTATAGAATCCCATTTAATAATCGGGGGGATGCAAAAGTACCCCATTTTCGATAAATTCACTCTAAGACAAAGGTATATTGTTGTTTGCTAAGCAAATACACCCCGCTATCACCTTCAAACTTTCCTTTTAACAATATCAAAACAGATTAATTCTTTCCTTTTAAAATCATTCTGTGCTCACTTGTTGTTATTATGACAAAACGTCACAACTACATCCAAAACTGGCTGAATTGGCAGATTCGTCATCCTTTTTATCCACTTGGAATCATTTTGGATGCATGTGATGCGTAGAAACACTACTTTTATAAATAGTTCTTATATTGGACATTAAATTAATATATCCTAAGCATTATACATGAATAGAAAGTTCTCTCCCAAAGTCAAGAAGATCATTTCCTTAAGTAAAAATGAGGCTTTGAGACTCGGGCACGATTACATTGGAACTGAACATCTCCTTCTGGGCATGCTTCAGGACAATGATAATCTTGCCGTCCGGGTTTTGGACGCAATGGATGTTGATTTTACTGAACTTAAATTCAAAATTGAGGATACAATAGCTGATGGACGGGTAGAACAAACACCTGTCTCTGCAGGAAACGTGCCACTCAACAGACAAGCAGAACGTGTATTGAAAGTGACTTTTCTCGAAGCTAAAAATCTGAATAGTGATGAGATCAGCCCTGAACACCTCATGCTGTCAATTCTAAAACATGGTGATAATATCGCCAGTAAAGTTCTGTCCGAATTTGATATCAATTATGAATCATATAAGTCTGAACTTGAATATGTAATTCAGGAAGAATCAGGCAATTATCAGGAATTTATGAATCAAGGTCCATCTGACTCTGAAGGCTCCTACGAAGAAGAAGGAGAGAAAGGCCAATTCGGTGCTAAAAGGAGTGCCTCTAAATCCCGTACACCTGTTCTTGACAATTTTGGCAGAGACATTACACGTCTGGCTGAAGAAGATAAACTTGATCCCATTATCGGTCGTGAAACTGAGATTGAAAGAGTTTCGCAAATTTTAAGTCGAAGAAAGAAAAATAATCCGATTCTTATAGGAGAGCCAGGTGTAGGTAAGACCGCCATCGTAGAAGGTCTTGCACTTCGCATCATGCAAAGAAAAGTGAGCCGTAATCTTTTCAACAAACGGATCGTGATGCTTGATCTTGCTGCATTGGTAGCAGGTACAAAATACCGGGGTCAGTTCGAAGAAAGAATGAAAGCCATAATGGGAGAACTTGAAAAATCGAGAGATGTCATTCTCTTTATTGACGAGATTCATACCATAGTTGGTGCAGGTGGAGCAACAGGCTCTCTTGATGCATCCAATATCTTTAAACCTGCACTCTCAAGAGGCGAACTTCAATGTATAGGTGCATCCACACTGGATGAATACAGACAGCACATCGAGAAAGACGGAGCTCTGGACAGACGTTTTCAGAAAGTTCTTGTAGAACCACCTTCTGCTGAAGAAGCTGAACACATCCTGCACAACATCAAGCCGAAATACGAAGAATTCCATAATGTATCATACTCTGATGAAGCTATCAGAGCTTGTGTAAAATTGAGCGATAGATATATCAGTGATAGATTTTTACCTGATAAAGCAATTGATGTTTTAGATGAAGTAGGCGCCAGAGTCCATCTCAAAAACATTCATGTGCCCAAGCATATTGAAGAATTTGAAGCACAGATCGAGGAGATAAAAGAAGAGAAAAATAAAGCAGTCAAGAGTCAGCAATACGAAAAAGCTGCTGATCTACGTGATCATGAATCCAAGCTAGTCAGGAAACTTGAAAAAGCTAAAGAAGACTGGGAAGAAGAATCAAAGACTAAGAAATATCCGGTCACCGAAGAAGATATCGCTGAAGTGGTGGCGATGATGACTGGAATCCCAGTCAAACGGGTGGCCCAAAGTGAAAGCAAGAAACTCGTAGGGATGAATAATGATCTTAAAAAAGTCATTATAGGGCAGGATGAAGCAATTGTCAAGGTTTCAAAAGCAATTCAGCGAAATCGGGTGGGTTTGAAAGATCCCTCTAAGCCTATTGGCTCATTTATTTTCCTGGGTCCGACAGGTGTGGGTAAAACAGAATTAGCTAAGGCTCTGGCGAGGTATCTATTTGATTCGGATGATGCATTGATCCGTATCGATATGAGTGAATACATGGAGAAATTCTCAGTGAGCAGGCTTATCGGGGCTCCTCCCGGATATGTTGGTTACGAAGAAGGCGGTCAACTTACTGAAAAGGTAAGGAGAAAACCATATTCTGTTGTTTTGCTGGATGAAATCGAAAAAGCTCACCCGGATGTATACAATATATTACTTCAGGTCTTGGATGACGGTCAATTAACTGATGGCTTGGGGAGAAAGGTTGATTTCAAAAATTGCCTGATCATCATGACGTCTAATATCGGCGTACGCCAGCTTAAAGATTTTGGCCAGGGTGTAGGTTTCGCTACAAAAGCACGACAGGATGCCGCTGAAGATCTTACGAAATCAGTCATTCAAAGTGCGTTGAAGAGGACCTTTAGTCCTGAATTTCTCAACAGGATTGATGATGTCGTCATCTTCAACAGTCTCGATCGTGACCACATCCATAAGATCATCGACATAACCCTTACTGATCTTTATAAACGAATGGCTACAATGGGTTTTATGCTTAGCCTTACTGAGGAAGCTAAAGACTTTGTTGCAGAAAAAGGATTTGATCCTCAATTTGGAGCTCGTCCTTTGCACAGGGCCATTCAGAAATACATAGAAGATCCGTTAGCTGAGTTTATTCTCAATGAAAATCCTATTGAAGGAAGTAGTCTGGTGGCTGATCTGAACAAAGAAACACAGGAATTGGTCATTCGGCAAACGATAATGGAAAAAGAAAACTCTTGAGGATTTCCCGCCACGGAATGTTAATTTTGCCCTTCGGTGCAAAAAAGCGGGAAATTATTCTTGTTTCAGATATCAAACATGATTTTACCATAATGTCTATTTATAAGGAATTCTTTGTTCCTGAGTTCCTTTTTTTATATAACCTAAATTCAAATTAATCCTTGGCTAAACGATTTCCATCTAATTACCCTTCAAAACAAAACGACGAGAAGTTTCAATTCAAGATGAACGGGGATATACGTGTTCCCGACATACGCCTTGTTGGTGACAATCTTGATGAAGTCAGCCAGGTGGCTGGCAAAGAAATTGAGCCCGGCATCTACCCTACCCGCACTGCCAGAAACTGGGCTGAAGACCTGGGGTTGGATCTGGTCATGATTTCTCCAAATGCTGATCCCCCGGTGTGCAGGATTATTGAATTCAACAAATTCCTCTATAATAAACGAAAAAAAGAGAAAGAAATCAAGGCCAATACCTCCAAGACAGTGATCAAGGAGATTCGTTTCGGTCCGAATACTGATGAGCATGATTTTGAATTCAAAGTAAAACATGCCCAAAAATTTCTTGACGAAGGCTCAAAAGTCAAAGCTTATGTCCATTTCCGGGGCAGAACCATTGTTTTTAAGGAAAGAGGGGAACTTCTGCTCCTTAAATTACTCAAAGAAACTGAGGAATATGGAGCAGCCGAGGCACTTCCAAAGATGGAGGGAAGAAGAATGATCGTTATCCTGGCTCCTAAAAAGAAAAAGTAATCTCCTGACTGTCTTTTGGAGTTTTCGTTTTAAAAACTATCTTTGCAGTCCTTTTGAATAAAAAATCTACTGGTCATGCCTAAGATGAAGACCCACAGCAGTGCTAAAAAGCGTTTTAAAATTACCGGTTCCGGTAAAGTAAAGCGTTTTCAGGCCAATACCTCCCACCGGATGCGGAATAAAGACAAGAACACCAAAGGCCGGTTAGTCGGTTCTACACTTGTGAGCGAAGCCGACCAAAAGAGAGTGAAAAGAATGCTTTGCCAGTAAATTCTCAGAGAAAGAATAAAAATTCATAACTGTTTGCCAGGACCAAAGCGTTGTTTTTACAACCCCTGTCATACCAAATTGATAAATCATGCCTAGATCAGTAAATGCTGTCGCCTCCAGAAAAAGGAGAAAGAAAATCTTAAAAGCAGCAAGAGGCTATTTCGGAGCCAGAAGCAAAGTCTACACTGTAGCCAAGAACGCAGTGGAAAGAGCGATGAGGTACTCCTACATCGATCGAAAGAAAAAGAAACGTGCATTTCGTGGTCTGTGGATAGCCCGTATCAATGCTGCAGCCCGAATGAACGGAACCACATATTCGAAGCTTGTGAATAAAATGAATAAGGCTAATATTCTTTTAAACCGAAAGACATTGGCAGATCTCGCACTCAATCATCCTGAAGCATTCAAAGCTGTTGTTCAGGCAGCTGGATAAATAAAGAATTATTCTGACTAGTCTCTCACCCTTTCTGGAACTGGAATAATTTTACAACCCAACCAAATAATCCTGGTTGGGTTTTTTCTTTTCACTCAAACCAAAATTGATCATTTTCTCATTGCCTCTACAGGATCGAGGCGTGCAGCCTGCCATGCAGGTATAAGCCCTGAAAGAACTCCAATCACTATGGCTATAATCATGGCGATAAGGATATTAGTGGAGGATAAATAGATATCGTAATGGAATGCGGATGTTGCAATTTTCAAAACACCAAAGACAATAAGTAATCCGATGCAGGCACCGATGATGCATAACACTATAGACTCAATCAAAAACTCCAATAATATAATTGATTGTCTTGCACCAAGTGCCTTTTTTATCCCGATAATCGCTGTCCTCTCTTTGACGGAAACAAACATAATATTAGCTACACTAAACATGCCTACCAGGATAGAAAAACCTCCAATGAAAATGCCTACAACATTCATCATACTGAATACGGGTGCCAATAACTTAGTCAACATAGCCAACTGATTGATTGCAAAATTTTCGGATTCTCTTGGCTTAATTTTTCGGGCACTCCTCAGCACACCGGTCACCTCATCTTTAAGATCGTCTAGTGCTATGCCTTCTTTAGCCTTTATATTTAGAGATGTGCCCCACGTATATCTCGATTTAACATTGACTAATTTTTTCGCTGTTGTAAACGGAATCAGTACCGCTTCATCAAATTGGAAAATATGGATAAGGCTATTTCCTTCCTTCTTCAAAACGCCCACCACCTGGAAATCCATCCCTTTGATCTTTATTTCTTTACCTATAGGCTCAATGGTTCCAAATAAATTTTCAGCAAGTAATGATCCTATAATCGCTCTGTTAGCTCCTGTAGATGACTCAAACGAAGTAAAAAATCGTCCATCTTCAAATTGAAGCCTGAAAATATCAGCATAATCTTCTGTCACGCCAGCCATATATGCTCCTTCCACACTGCTTGAACCAAATTTCAAAGTCCGTCCAGGTATGAATACTGAGAAGCTTGCCTGATCCGAAAGTTTGACTTTCTTCTTTATGACTTCAAGGTCCTCATAGCTGGGTTGAGGTCTTCGCATATATTTCCACCAATTCTGAGAAGGATCTTCATTCCAGGGCATTTTGTCAACATATAGAACATCATTACCCAACTTTTCAAAGCTGCTGCTGATATTGTCCTTTAAAGAATCCACAGCTGATAATACAGAAATGATGCATATGATACCTATGCTGATACCGGTAAGCGATAGAAAGCTTCTCAGCTTATTTGCAGCTAACTGCTGTAGAGCCTGAACGATACTTTCATAAATGAGGTTTAACAACATCATGGCTAAAACTAAATAAATCTGTTTTAGTTATCTTCTTTTATTCGATAAAAGCGTAACGAAGACCGACATGAGCAACAAATGCCTGAAAAATAAATCATTACATCCACAAAATAAGCTAATTACGCTTGCTTTTTGGTGCTCGCTTGTATTATCTTTGCACTCCATTTTTTTCAACCTGTAATATGCGCACAAAACTATCACAGTTTACTTTTGAACTCCCCGAGAAGCTCATCGCCAAATATCCATCCAAAGAAAGAGATGAATCCAAATTAATGGTCGTCAACCGGAAAACCGGTTTGATGGAAAATAAAACATTCAAGGATGTCCTTGATTATTTTGGCGAAGGCGATGCTATGATTTTCAACAACACAAAGGTTTTTCCTGCTCGTCTCTACGGCCGGAAAGAAAAAACCGATGCGGAAATTGAAGTATTTCTCCTACGTGAACTGAACTCCAGAGCCAGGCTTTGGGACGTATTGGTGGATCCCGCCCGAAAAATCAGAGTTGGCAACAAGCTTTATTTCCTTGATAAAAAAGGAAATGAAATTTTAGTAGCTGAGGTTGTTGACAATACAACATCGAGAGGTCGAACTATCCGGTTTTTGTTTGACGGTACAGATGAAGAATTTAGCGGATTGTTGAGATCACAGGGGCAAACTCCTCTTCCAAAATACATCAACCGTAAAGCTGAAGAACTTGATAAAGAACGATATCAGACCATATATGCTAAAGAAGAAGGAGCAGTAGCAGCGCCTACAGCTGGTCTTCATTTTACAAGAGAATTGATGAAACGTCTTGAGATCAAAGGCGTCGAATTTGCTGAATTAACTCTACATGTCGGTCTTGGTACTTTTAGAAGCATCGATGTCGAGGACTTGTCAAAACATAAAATGGATGCTGAGTATTTTAAAATCACCGATGAAGCCGCAGAGATCGTCAATAAATCAAAAAGAGCCGGTCATAAAGTTTGCGTAGTGGGAACAACTTCAATGCGTGCTATTGAATCTGCAGTTTCGGCTTCCGGATTATTAAAACCAGCAGAAGGATGGACAAATAAATTTATTTTTCCTCCTTATGATTTTAGTCTTCCTGATGCCATGATCACTAATTTTCATATGCCAAAGTCAAGCCTTTTAATTATGGTTTGTGCATTTGGGGGATATGAACTGATTATGGATGCGTATAAAAAAGCAATCAAGGACAAATACAGATTTTACACCTATGGTGACGCCATGTTGATCATCTGATTTTGATTTAAGTTGATCATTTTTTCTTTTGAAGCCGAATTTTTCCTTTAGACACTCATGCTTTTTCCGGATTTTCTTCCTGGATTTCATTGAGTTTCTGTTCCATGTTGAATGAAATTGGCTCAGTTGTTGGTTTGTCATTTATTTAATACGTAATCTATTGACTTCTAAACATAAGGAAAGGAGTTTCTGGTTTAAAAAAAGAAATTGGAATTTCCTTGTTCCCCTGAGTAGTTTTTATACATTTGCAGAAATTAGCCCTGGAACTCAAATTCAGAATAGGGCGTTACACCCGGAGTAGTTTGAACTATTGTTTCATTTAATTTCACTAAGTTTCATGTATTGGACACTTGAATTGGCCCATCACCTTGAAGAAGCTCCATGGCCGGCTACTCGCGATGAATTGATCGATTATGCGATTCGTTCAGGCGCTCCTCTTGAAGTGATTGAAAATCTGCAGGAGATGGAAGATGAAGGAGAGCTCTTCGAGAGCATTGAAGACATATGGCCTGATTACCCTAGAAAAGATGACTTCCTCTTCAATGAGGATGAATATTGACTTATGGCTGATATTTATCAGAATCTTCTTCTCTTGAGAAGCCTTGCATGATTTAGTACTGCAAGGCTTTTCCATTTAGGATAAAATAATTTACGTTTGTAATTCCGATAATGACAACAGGCCAACGTAAAATCACAATTGCCATTGATGGGTATTCATCCTGTGGAAAAAGCACATTAGCCCAGGCCCTTGCTAAGCGATTGCAATACCTGCATATTGATTCCGGGGCTATGTATAGGGCGGTGACCTTATATTTTATTCGCCATAAGGTTGATATTTATGACGAAGATGAAGTCGCTGCAGCATTGGAAAAAATTTCAATTCATCTGGGTTTTAATGAAGATGTTCAGGTGACTTGGCTGAATGGTGTCAATGTAGAGTCGGTGATAAGAGAATCCGAAGTGAATCAATTCGTCAGCCAGGTATCTACATTGTCCTCTGTCAGAAAAGAAATGGTCGCCAAACAACGGAGGCTTGGAGCAAATAAAGGATTGGTGATGGATGGCAGGGATATTGGCACTGTAGTGTTTCCGGGTGCAGAACTAAAACTTTTCCTCACAGCTGATATCGAAGTTAGAGTTGAACGAAGATGGCTTGAACTGACGAATAAAGGAATCGAGGCCACCAGAGAGGAGGTAAAAGATAATTTAATTCGCCGTGATCATATTGATTCTACTCGGACTGATTCGCCTCTTCGAAAAGCAGATGATGCCACTGTCATTGATACAAGCTATCTGACCCAAAAAGAACAATTGCAAATTTCTTTTGACCTTGCACGTTCCATTATTTCAACTCCTGGCCTGCAGACTTAATACAACAAGTATAATTTATCTGGATCCAATTTCGATGGATTTGAGGCATCCGGTTTTTATCCAACACTCATCAAGGTTAAGTAAGCTCACATTGTTCCAATCCGAAATATGATCTGTTATACGCACCTTCTCTCCGGGACTAAGTGTCCTTGTCAATGGACTTTCTGCTGAAGCAGCCTTCCTGCAATCACAAGCAGACATCACAATGGCCTCATCATGCTTATGCAATCGATGATAAGAAAGTACACCAACCATTAAAAAGAAAAATCCGACTCCTGTAATATACCAGTTTTTCCTGCCCTGGATGAGGCTATAGTTCCTGATTACATTTATTGATACTAACCATTGCCATAAAGCAAATCCTATAAATAAAAGGCCTATTAATACCCAACCCCCAGGTCTGAATATTGCTAAAAAATTATGATAGCCTTCGATTAGGAAAAAAGGACTTGCCGGGATAACAGCATTATCAATTTTCGCCCGTTCCTTTTTAATAGCTTCATTTATCAAATCGTCTGCCGGCCATAATCGCTCAGCTTTTTCATATGCCAGAATAGATTCTGGAATATGTCCAAGTAAAGATTCAGCATTTCCGATATCAAAAAATAAATTGGGATCAGTATTTCCTGAACTGACTAATCCATTCCATATTTCAAGTGCTTCTGCATACTTGCCTTCAACATAATACTGTGAAGCTTTATCTATTTTTTCTTTTAATGCTTTGCCTGCCTGAATGCTGAACGCGAGAAAAACAAATAATGCTGAAATTGTGAATGATTTCATTTCAAAAGATCATTTATATTTTGGGGACGCTCATCTGCACGCCATAGGAATCCTTCCAGTCGCATTTTATCATGATTAGCATCAGACATCGGTAGCATAGTCGATGAATTGTCGCCATAATACTTGAGTAAATGGATTTGCCCTTTATTGAATTCGAAAAACATTTTACTACATATAGTTTGGTTCACACCAATGAAAGCTGACTGATCATCCTTCGTATAATAAATAGATTCAGCATTTCCGGTTACCCACATTTGCTTTATTTCGCTACTGTCAAAGTCAGCAACTATTCTTTTCCCTTTTATCTGATCATAATAGGTACCAAATTCCTCAGATACTATCATGGCTTTCCTGTTGAGAATGATATCTTTTATCTGATTATTTTGAAGGTGCATTTCAATAGTATCTGCACTGAATTGTGTCGTATCTGACCACAGCACAGGCTGACCGTAAAATGTGAATAAGCTATCCTGCTCATAGAAGACAAGTGAATCTGTCCATCCCTGCATGTTCGACTTAAAGATTCGTACATCATTATAAGCCCGGATCATTCGGGAAGAGTCCATTACATTCAGCGTATCAACTACTGTCAACATGTTAAGTGTATCAGCCGCAATAAACATTGTATCCGCCTCAATCAATGTAAAAAAATATGGCCTTGTCTTTCCATAAGCTAATAAATAGGAATTTTGTTTCGAATAATCAATGCGCTCAGAGCGTATCCCAATATTCTTCAGTGTATCTCTCCATTCCACGTTTCCGATGGCGTGACCAATCCCCGTGTTCTGATCAAAATTTGAATCATCCATTTTCATCACCAAAGATCCATCCCGGATGACGCTTGCTCCTTTTGTCGATACCTGGTTAGTTTTTTCATTATAAAATATTTCAGGACTACGAATCAACTTGGTACTATCAGAATATATCGCAGGGCTGCCAGTAATCCATGTTTCACCGGTATTTTCAAGGTACCTGAGATGGCTACTATTGATTCTCCGATCACGTGCATCCACAAAGACATGCCCGGACATTGTGACTTCGCCTTCTTTGGAAAAATACCGGATCGTATCAGCGGTCGCCTTCTTTTGATCGCCTGCATATTGCGCATTTCGATTGAACTCAGCTATTTCGGAATTTAAATCATAAAACCCCGATTCACAATAAATTTTAGCTGCTTTGGTGTAAATATTGGTAGGTCCTGTAAATAAAACTTTTGATGCTCCGGCAAGATATGTCATGGAGTCCGCCGCAATATTAAATTTTGGATCCAGAACAACAACACTATCCTTAAAAACAACTTTTTCTTCTCGAGCCTGATAAATTCCCTTCTTTGAGGTTACCTGCATCTCTCCATCTATAAGTGTACCTCCATTATGATATTCTCCAAATCGTTCGTCAAGATGGTAGGTAAGATCATTTGTCCAGAGTTGTCTGGTCCCTTGCTCCAGTACAACTTCTCCGTTTAATTCAGCTATGTCAGTGTCTTTGAAATAAAACAACGTATCCGTAAAAACATGAAGTGAATCACCTTGTTGAATGACTACATTTCCGTATGCGTATACCCTGTTTTCTCCAAATATCACAGCAGAATCGGCATAGATATTTGTGCTATCTATGCGAAGCTGTAATCCATTGGAAATCCATTTCACCTCTTCGATTCCAGTCTGGTCCCCAAGGATGTTTCCGTAATGATCGATAATAATAAGCTTCTTTGCTGAAGTGTCCGGCGCATTCTGCTTCGATTGAGCCATCACGATCATGGGGACCCAAAACAACAAATTAAAAATCAATGCTTTTATCCGCATAAAATCATGGTACATCCGAAAATGTGATTTCTAAACGTATCTGACATTGCTCCTGTTGCAATATTTGTCAGGTAAGTTCTTTCCAGTTAGGTCATCAGGAGTTATATATTGTCCGTTAATTGGATTTGGGGAAATAAACAAATTGTTAATCACAATTCCTGTCGGGACCTATAAATGAAGCTTAGAATCAATAATTCCGGATTTACTTTGGATTGTTATGAAAACCTATCGTAGCCGGTCCATCGATTTGACCAATTTGTCATCTTTACGAATGAAGTAATTGGCCAGAGAAGCAAATAAAATCGCTCCTAAAGGAAGGAACATGCCCACCTGATCAAAAACCTGGACTGATGGATCTATTGACGCTGATTCCTTTGTAAAAAGAAGAAAAGCGACAGTCGGTAGCAGAATTGCCATAATGATGATCAGATAACCAAGCCTGAGCTGCAACTTGCGGTTTTTGAACATAAAAATTGAAACCAACGCCAGCACAGCTCCAAGGATAGCTAGTCCAAGCAACGCCGGATGATCCGTTATATCAAATACTTTGTCCGCAAGAAATTGGGCTGAGGCCTTGTCACTGGTAGCAAAAGGTAACTTAAAAAGAACCCCAAATACACCGACGGTTAAAATCAGGAATAGGGACTGAATACGTTGTATCATTTCTGGTATATGGACATATAATCAATAAAAAAAAGCGGAGAGTTAGGGATTCGAACCCTAGAGACCCTTTTGGAGCCTACACACTTTCCAGGCGTGCGCCTTCGACCACTCGGCCAACTCTCCGAAATATCCTGATGTTTTCAATTTTGATTATATCTACTGTTCAGGATAAGGAGTGCAAATTTAACCCTTCTTTCCAAATACGCCCTCTGCATTCCTTGTGGTCAATTTTGCGACCTCTTCCAGAGGAAGATTTAAACTTTGTGCAACTTTTTCGGCTACAATGGACAAATACGAGGATTCGTTTCGTTTTCCCCGATGAGGAACCGGCGCCAGGTAAGGAGCATCCGTCTCCAAAACAATAATTTCCTGAGGCAGAGTAGGTAATAATTGAACCAGGTCGGATTTTTTAAATGTGATAACACCTCCAATACCTATTTTAAAACCAAGATCATATATGCGCATTGCCTGTGCGAAGTCTCCTCCAAAACAGTGAAATATTCCTCTCAATGTACCGTCCTGATGGTTTGAAATAATATCTATAGTTACGTCGAGAGATTCACGGGAATGGATTATCACAGGTAAATCAAATTCCTTTCCCCATGCTATTTGTTCTTCAAAAGCAGAAATCTGAATCTCTTTAGTTTTCGTTTCCCAATAAAGATCAACACCCGTTTCACCAATTCCGTAATATCCACCTCTTTGAATTTCAATTTTCATTTGGGCCAACACTTCATTGAAGTCTTCTTTTACTGAACAGGGATGCAGGCCCATCATTGGTTTGCAATTTTCAGGAAATAATTTAGTCAATGCCTTCATCCCAGGCATGCTATCCATATCAATATTAGGAAGCATCATCTTCATCACATTGTTATTCAGAGCCCTTTGGATCATCTCATACCGGTCCACATCAAATTCGGAGGCATATAAATGACAATGTGTATCAATCCAATACATTTGAGAGGTTTCCATTAATATTACAATTCAATGAGTCAGCAGAAACAAAAATACTATGTCGTTTGGCATGGCCATCATCCGGGCATTTATAATTCCTGGCCTTTATGTCAGGCCGAAGTAAAAAATTTTCCGGGTGCTATATATAAATCTTTCAATTCCCGTATAGAAGCTGAAGAGGCCTATGGAACAACTCCTGATATAAAAAGATCATTTGTTCGTAAAAAGGAGCCTGCTAAATTTTCAAAAAAAACAGAATTCATCAGTGAGAGTATAAGTGTCGATGCAGCATGCAGTGGCAATCCGGGTATAATGGAATACAGGGGAGTATGGACTTCTGATAATACTGAAATATTTCATTTTGGACCTGTGCAGAATGGGACAAACAATATCGGAGAATTCCTTGCTATTGTTCATGCCCTTGCCTGGCTCTCAAAAAAAAATGACAAGAAAACAATTATTTATACGGATTCAAAAACAGCACTGTCCTGGGTAAAAAAGAAAAAGGCTAATACTAAATTAAAAGCGGACAGAACAAATTTCAAGCTTTTTGAAATGATCGTACGTGCAGAAAATTGGCTTAAAACGAACCAGTGGCAAAATCCGATTTTAAAATGGGATACTGAAAACTGGGGAGAAATAGCAGCGGATTTTGGAAGGAAATAAATAGAAACCTATCCTGTTTTCACAAAACGCATCGGGTGATTGGTTTCAATTTCCCCCTTTTTGATCTTTTCCAATTTGCGGTTTATCATACGACGCTTAAGCGGTTTCATCCGGTCAATAAACAGGATGCCTTCGATATGATCATATTCGTGTTGGATCACACGCGCATTTACTCCTGTATAGGTTTCAGTAAACTCATTCCATTCAGCATCGAAATATTTAAGCCTTATAACAGGATTTCGTTCGATCTCTACATGGATATCCGGAATACTCAGACATCCCTCTTCATACAACCATGGATCTCCGGATTCATCACTCAGCTCGGCATTGATAAAAACCCTTTTTATTCCTTCAGGGCTCACTTCTTTCTTATCCAGCTGAGTCGTATCCAAGACAAACAGACGAATGTCTTTTCCAACTTGCGGGGCAGCCAGTCCCACTCCTTTCGCGCTATACATCGTATCCCACATGTCTTGAATCAAAATATCCAATCCGGGATAATCACTTTGAATAGGTACTGATTTCTTCCGTAAGACAGGTTGTCCATATGCGTATATAGGTAGTATCATATATGTCCCAGATATTCCTGAAGTATAATTACAGCGCTTGTCTGATCTAACAATGCTTTGTCCTCGCGTTTGACTTTTTTCAATCCACGTTGATGAATTATTTCCCTTGCTTGCATGGAGGTGTATCGTTCATCTTGAAGATCCACTTTTTTGGCCGGAAAAGCATTCCTTAATTCCTGAATAAATTCGTCAAGTTTCAATCTGAAATTTTTATTTCCCCAATGACCATCGAGAAAAGGATATCCAACAACAAAGCCATCGATTAGTTCCTTTTTCGAATATTCAAGGATAAAATTCATGACATCCTCCGTTTTCTTTGTTTCCAACCCCTGAACAATGATCTGGAGAGGATCAGTAACACATATCCCTGTTCGCCTCAGCCCGTAATCTATGCCCATTATCCTCCCCATATGTTGGCAAAGATAGGGGCATCCTGCATTTTTAGCCCATCGGTGAGGATACATATTACCTAAAAAAAGAACCCCCTTCACTTGCGCGAAGAGGGGTCCCATCCCAAAAACAGTAAATTTTATACTAAGATGCCTTTTCTCTTATCAGAGAATCATCATCTTCTTTGTAGCGGTAAATCCCTGGAATTGAACCTGGTAGTAAACCAACCCCTGAGCGCCAATCTGCTCCTTGGTGATTTCTATCTTGTTCAGGCCTGTAACTCCATTGACTGTTTCATTGTACAATTGTCTGCCGGCAATATCAAACATTGTCAGCGTCACTTCTCCATTCGCAGGGATGACATAACCAATCTGCGTATTGCTGCTGAATGGATTAGGCTCATTCTGAAGTAATTCAAAAGCATAAATATCAGCACCACGGAAAGTAAGTCCGAGATCAAGGATATTATCATCAGAAGAATATGCTTCAGGCGCTGTCGGAGAAGAAATGATTCTGATAGCCTGACTAAGCTTTGTCGTATTTCCTGCATGTAACACAAGTGTAAACAATGGACTTGTCGCATCAGCAACAATACCCTCTGCTTTATTCCAGCTTGAACTTAATGTATGATCATTAAGCCAGCCAAAATTGTCCGCGGTCACATCCATCGTACCACCTTTGACTTCAACAACATCAAGACCGGCATCCAGATCAAATGTGAACTGCATCCCTTCGAGAGTAATTGATGTGCCTGCAAATACAGGGACCTCGAAAGTCTCTCCGGTAGATACGTGGCGATCGTCAATCACGAGATCAAGAACCTGGCCTGAGCCTCTCTTGACAACGGATAGTGCATTTGCTTTCACCGTGTTATTGACATCTCCTATTT
>JBATMM010000050.1:0-6424 GCA_049289835.1 Saprospiraceae bacterium
TTCACCGAGGTAAGAGCATACTGATTGACGACACCCGATTTTAATTTCACATTCATTGTATCGGCTGTTTGTGCGGTCGCGTTTGTAGCGATTAAGATCAGGAGATAGCATATTTTACGAATCATAATAGGATAATTATTAGGAACAGTTAAATCTGTACTTGGTCGTGTTCTGTCAAATATAAGACCATCTTTGTTTAGGTAGTTATCCCTGTTGGTGGGTAGCCGATGTGTGTGCCCAGTATGTGCATCATGTGTGAAAAGTTACACATTAAATTCCAGAGCGTTAAAGTCGCTCATAGTTAAGTTGACTAAAATTATTAGCAAGTCGCAAGGGTGTCATCCGCCAATTGGCGGATGAATCTGAGTCCTCCGCCATAGGTTACTGGAATTTAATATGAGTATTTGAAACAATGGCTACGGCCTCCGGCGGAAGAAATCGAGACTGCAAATTCCGGTACTGACCCTTCGACAAGCTCTTGGCTAAACCTTATCCTGCTCAGGGTAAACCAGGCAGGAATGGAATAAGAGGCTTTATGAAGAAGGTAAGTTAGCACATCATGGCGAAGCCCGAGGTCAATAATCTTCAGGAAGTAGATGCCGCAGCGATCGGAAGAAGGAATATGCAATGCTGCGACTTGCATCCACTCAACCATGTGCTACAGCTCAGCAACCGTTACCTGGGAGATCTCCATTGCTTTTGATAAGCATAGGAGAAGTCAGCAGAAGTCATAGTGCCAGAGCAAACGTACTTCGACTGCCTTTCGCCCATCCTTATTCGCCCGCTCAGCATGAAAGCCGTCACCGAAAGGATAAAGGCGGAGGACTCAGAATCTGGGAAGGGCCGAAAGTTAAGTTGTCAGAAATCCGATAAGGAGGTTAATCCGCCAGTGGCGGATACTACCCTTATCTCAAAGTATGACAAAGGTATGAATGGAGTGAAGAGCGATCATGCTATGCTTGACGAACCGCTGCATACGCGAACCGTACGTATAGTGATGTGAAAGGCGCACCTCGTTTGTATCAACAGGCGGGGCGCCTACTCGATTAGCGGTCTGTTGTTTTCTTTTCATATTGAGATAATATAACTCCACAACTAAAATATGAGGCATTAATTAATCTCAAGTTAGTCTTTTCTTGAAAAATAGATAAGCCATCACCTAAAGCAACCGGATTAACTACAAAATAATATTCGTCTATAAGATTATGCCCGATTAAGTATGATACTAAAGTTGAACCTCCATAAACAATCATATTGTTATTCTGGTTGTCTTTAAAGTTCTGTATTTCACCGGAAAGCGTTTTACTAATTAAATCAACATTATTCCAACCACCAGGAATTTTTACTTCTTTGGTCAAACCAGTACTTGCTACTAGTTTTGGTGTATTTGTAATGTGTTTTGCCAATTCAAATCGTGCATCATCTGGGACATCACAAATTTCTTTCCAATAGGCAATAAAGCCTTCTTCTGCCATTTGCCTGCTAATAAGAATAGTTGAAGCAGATTGTGTAATTTCTGTAATTCTCTTTCGGAGAGTTTCGTCCCAATCCCACTCTGGTCCCCAATTCCATATCATCCAGTTAGTTCCACCGTTTGTATCTGCGATAAAACCATCTATACTTATCTGTGTTTGAAGAATTAATTTACCCACCTTTTTTCTTACAAAGATATAAATTAAGTTGCAAAATGCAAGTTAATTTATATCTTTCATTTTATGAATAATATACAATTCCGTTCGGATTGTCCAATAAGTTCACTTCTCGATATAATTGGTGATAAATGGACACTGCTAATTATACGCGATATTTCAATTTTCGGAAAACACACGTTTAATGAGTTTCTTCAGTCCGATGAAAAAATCGCTTCAAATATTCTGTCGGACAGATTGGCCAAACTTGTATTATCTAAAATCATATTGAAGAAGAAACACCCAAAAAGTAAAGCAAAAATATTTTACGATTTGTCGGATAAAGGCAGAGACCTTATTCCTATATTATTTGAAATAGCAATTTGGTCGGATAAGCACTTAAAAATTAGTCAAGAAGGCAGACTATTTATTGAATCGGTAAAGAAGAATAGGAAAAAAACCTTAAATGAAATTATTACTCGGCTATCAAAGGATTCGCCTTGCAATGACCGCTAACGACCAAGACTATAGGCAGTGGCGGCTCAATGCGAGAATCTACTAGGTAGCCTTAATTGTTTCAAGATACAAAACTGTCGAAATAGTATTATCCGCCATTGCCTATAGATGTTATCGGATGTTATTTTATTATCTGTTGTCAAATAAAGGTCCCATTACGGTTGGAGCTTGTATATATCCTTCTTCTATGGGCTTTCCTGATAGAAGTCGGTAACATTCTTCTTTCGTTGTTGCGTAATCTTTGGATTCCTCCAACCATCTGTCAATAAGTTTTCTCCACCATGCAAAAGCTCCTTCTTTCTTATCTATGAAAACGTCCTTAAAATAACCTCTATACATCTCCAATTTCATTTTCTCCATGTCCTGTTTAGCTGTGGAGTAGAAAACAGAGAGAGCTCCCGTAGATTTCATGGAATCTTGTATTGAAATTAACTCTCGTCTTGCTCCTCTTGCACAAAGTTCGCAGATGTCTAGGTATATATTTTGCATTGCAATTTGCAAAGAGTCGTTTGACTTGGCATACGAAGTGGTTCGTTCAAACGCAGGAGCGAAATATACTTTTTCAAATTTTCTATATCGATCTTTCTTCTTTTTTGGAATGTCTAAAATTGACCAAATTCCTACGGAAGCAGAAACAGAAACATCATATATTTTCATGAAACCTTCCATCTCTTGTGTTAACGGACCTTTGTAATCTGCAAAAGTTATAATCAGGCCAGGTTGCCAGAAAATGTGAATTGAATCACTTGTTGGATAATTATTTTGTGCAAAACAGTTTTGTCCGATAATGATGAAAAAAGAAGTTGCTAATAACATTTTCATACTAAAACGGGAAGTCTGTTATAAAATATTCGATAATATCTAAATATACGAAGGATTATTACGTTTTTCCTTTTTTACTTGTTTCACTATTGCGTATATTTTCAATATTTCAGATGAATTACGCAAGTTTCTACGTGGATAATAGCTACTTCTGTGGAAAGTTGTTCCTGAAATGTATTGTTTAGCCTGAGGGAGTCCATTGTTCGTATTGGTTAATAATCCCAATTTACGGCAAACTAAATTATAAGTAATGGGGATTATACTAATTGATGCGATGGCTACAATTGATAGTATGAAATTTTGAACACAGATTATCATGATTATCATGATATGTCATGATTAATTTCGGATCATTAGATTGATTACCTATGAAGATATTATCCTCTAAAGTGTTTTATTGTGTTAGGTTATATAGATCATGACCAATCATGAAGATCATGATAATCTGCGTTCCTATTTATGAATCCTTCTTAATAATCTTTTTGACTGTTTGTCTATCCCCGGAATTTATTTTGAGGAGATAAAGTCCATCAGGCATGGTGTCTAATGAAAGGGAAAACGAAGCGCCTCTCGCAAGTTGTTCTGACATCAGTTTTCCTGTCAGGTTGTAGATCCTAATATTGAATTTCTGGTCAACTGTTGATTCAGGTATTTCAATTAAGATTTTATCAGATGTTGGATTGGGTGAGATGGTGACTTCAAGTTGGTTGTTTTTAAATTCTTTGATTCCTGTTATTTCATTATCGATGTACGCCAATATTAATTTTACCCATTCTGTATATTGGATACCACTGGGATGAAGACCATCATTTGCAACATAATTTGGATGTTGAAGTCCAAGTCTTGAAATAGGTGTTATATCAAAGTAAGTGATTTGAAGATTATCTGCTATTTGTTTAGCATACGTATTGTACTGATCTATCTCCTCACTGATCTGGCCCGGATTCGAACTTTGTTGTCCAAATGGTGTGTATGCATAATCGGGAATCGAAACTATAAAGACATGTGTCTTGTCACCACCTGCATAATGAATCGCTGAATCCACCAACGCCGGAAATTCTGCGACATACTGACTGAATGGCCGCCCCTGGTATTGATTGTTGACACCGATCAGTAGCGAAACGAGAGTGTAGTTTTGAAATTCGAGATGTTGATTCCTGATTGCATTGATCAGATTGTCCGTGCGCCATCCTGTGGTCGCTATGATACGAAGTGTATCTGTGAGTATGCCTCTTGCCTGAAGGGAATCACTGAGTTGAACCGGCCAACGCAGGGTCGGAGAGACACTTTGTCCGATTGTGTATGAATCTCCTAAAGCAAGAAATCGTATAGGATTCTGTATATGCAATGTTTGTGTCATTGAAGTAAAAGGAAGCAGCAGGCTAAATAGAAAGAGTATAACCGTTGTTCCGGGATATTTCATGTTGTATGTTTTAGACGAAATGCTACTCCTGGAAATTTGATGTGTAATTAGAGTACACAGGTAATACGTGTAAACCAGGTAAATGGTTTTGGGGAGTTAAGAAATAAGGACGCAGATCTATTAAGAAAAATTAGGATTCATTAAGATCAATTTCCCTAAGATCAATTATCGACTGGAGCAATTGATCTTAAATTTTCTTAAAAAATGCTTCGACCGGCTTTACTAATTCATCTGCTACGGCTCAGCAACCGTCCGCGTCTCTTTGTGTTTATTTGAGAGGCTTATAGCTCAAGAGCACAACTCCACTTTTAAATACCCTTGATCCCGTGAGCTCAAGATCAAGTTTATTTTTTATTCCATTGAAGACAGGTGTTCCATCTCCGAGCGCTACAGGATCAATCATAAATTGATAGGTATCAATCAGGCCATGATTAGCCAGGAGAGTGATGATACTGCCACTTCCTAATATCGTGATCATACTATCTGATGAATTTTTCAGCCTGGTGATTTCTTCAATGACATTTTCGCTGATGATCCGGGTATTCTCCCAGTCCGTTTTTTTCAATGTTTTTGAAATGACGATTTTCTTCGATTTGTTCATGCCTTCTGCGACGACCGGAGAATTTTGTTTAGCCATGGGACCTGGCCAATAACCGGCCATCATTTCATACGTGACACGGCCAAAAAGCAGAATGCTTCCTGAGTTGGCGCCCTCTTCAGCGTATTCACTTTCTTCTCCGCCATGCCGATGCCAGCTGATATCTTCATGCAGCCCCTTGTAGAATCCATTCAGCGTGATGAAATTGAAGACATTTATTTTGCCCATAATATGGTGATTTTGAAAATGAGAAAGCTGTGATGATTTGTAATTGAACGTTGCAAAAATATTGGCTTTTCCGGAAAGCACTGTTGTGTAATTCCGACGAAATAGGGTAGGCAATGCGGCGGGTAAGGATTTAGAAGCAAATAACTTTCAATCATTATTTGTCTTTACCACCTTTTTAGTCATAAATCCTTCATTCGTTCGGAGCAGCACGATATAAATTCCGTTCTTCAGATTTGCTGTTATTTTTTTATTGATCTGAAAATTATACATTCCCTGCTTCAGCCGCTCAGCCGCTATCGGAGCAATATATTTCCCATCGATACTCAGGATATCAAGTTTAGCATAAGTCTCTTTGTCAATCCGAATCGTGATGTCCAGTTGATTTGAAAATGGGTTTGGCACTGCAGCAACAATGTCATGCGCATATTTTGCTTCCTCCTCATTTTTGATGCCGGTGATGGTGTTGTCATATTTTAAAACATAGTTGGAAGATGCAAACAACAGATCTTCCTGAAGTCTGAAAATGCGGTTGACATTTGAAAAATTGCCAATAGGTACCCATGTTATTCCGCCATCATTGGTCTCCCACATATCGGAACTCCGAGGTCCAACCCATCCTTTCTCTTCATTGGCAAAACCAATACCCTGTATATCCAATGGAATAGAAGAGACAACCAATTCTTGCCATGTATCACCTCCGTCAGTAGTTTTCACGATTGTTGTTGCATTTGCAAAGGATTCGACTGAACCATAAGCTACATTGCTGTTGACAAAATCCAGCTTCCAGATATATTCATAGCCATCATTTGTATTGTATACCATTTGCCACGTAACCCCTCCATCTATCGTCTTTAGAATCACTCCCCCCAGATTTTCATTGATGCCACTGACGAAACCAATATTCTCATCCAGAAAATAACAATCCACTAAGCCATTGGCGTATCCAGACAAGTCCGTATATGTCCATGAATCCCCGCGATCTGTTGACTTGATGAAGTAGGCAGGATAGGACCATATACCTACGCCATATACATTGTCCCCGATATGTGAAAGACCACAGACACCCTGCACAAGATTTGGAATCAAACCTTCCACATGTTCCCATGTCATACCGCCATCATTGGTGCGGAGAAGTACACTATCCAATGTGCCCGCAAATCCGGTGTTCTCATCAAGAAATTCGACAGAACGGAAGTAATAACTATTCTG
>JBATMM010000051.1:0-2352 GCA_049289835.1 Saprospiraceae bacterium
TTGTGTGCTTTGGCTTATGTAGTTGATATTGAATATTCCTCCGGTATTGATATTTCGGAGATATGCTTTGTCAGTGAAACCTGATACCTGGCCTGAGCCATCAAAAGTATTGATGCCGTTATCGGAAATGCGTCGTGTGTTGGCATAATTCAATGCGAATATTACACCCATTTTTTTCGAACCGCCTAACTGAATTGGGAACCCGAGTGAATAAGCGAACCTGGCATTTGGAACTGCATTGACAGTAGTCCCTGACCAATCATTGTTGAATTTTTTAGAGATATCCCCCAGTCTCATTTTGTCAGCTGCAGTTGGAAATGAAGTTGACAACTTTAATGCATTCTCATCAAAAGTAGGGATTGCTCTTTCCTTGCTGATAAAATTTAATTCTTCGGAAGGATAGGTTTTGAATTGTTCAAAACTATTGAATGTAGTCAGAGAATGATATTGTGCGCCGATCGAAATACTTTGAGAAAATTTATCGGGCACTGACTTTGAATTGATCAGGATCACACCGCCGCCAAAATCTCCGATGAGATCTGGTGATCCTGCTTTGACGATGGAAAGGTTGTCGATCAGATTGGCAGGAATAAAATCGAAAGCGAAGGCTTTGCGATCAGATTCAGTTGAAGAAAGTAAAGCTCCATCAAGATACCCTGCATTGTAGCGGTCATTCATACCACGGATGATCACAAACTTGCCTTCCTGGATAGAAGCACCTGTTACGCGTTTCAGAATATCACCAACAGTACGGTCGGGGGTCTTACGAATTTCAGAACTTGTAATGCCGCTTGCGATGTAAGGAGACTTCTTTACTTCGATGTACATCACGACTTCGCTTGATTTCTCTGCTGAGGCTGTGACTACAACTTCTTTTAGTGAAGTTTCTTTTCCCTGCTCCATTGCAAATTCGACAATGGACACCTGATTTGATTTGGCTTCCACCTGAACAACACCCGGATCGAAACCAACATAGCGAATATCAAGTGTATACTTTCCTGGAGCAACAGTGAGTTTGAAATTCCCTTCTATGTCTGTCTGTGTTCCTATGCTGGTATTCTGAATACTGACTGTGGCTCCGATTACAGTTTCACCCGTAACCTTGTCGATAATTTTGCCGGAGATAATGGCATTCTTCTGGCCAATTAGAAAGGAACTGAAAAGGGAAAGAAATAAGACAAGCAGGAGCTTAGGGCTTGTCCATTTAAGATTGTTTTGCGTTTTTTTCATTATAGCTTTATTCAGGTTGAAGACTTAAAAAGGATTTTCACTGATGATCTCCATTTTTTCAAATGATTTTGCGTGGATCAAAGTGTTTTTGCGCAATCCTTTTTTTGTCGATGCAAAATTACCTCCATAGATTGCCGGCAATAGCATATTCCTATTCAAGATTTTGTTAATTCGGCTGGCTGTGTTCAGGCTATTTTTTACGAATAGTTTACAGTCTTTTGAAGGAATGTGTGAACTTGATTTTAAACCCTGATTTAAATTTACACAGGGTTAACAATGGCTGTAAGGACTGTAAATTTGAAAGGTGGGAAAAAACCTTCATCATTTCCTAAAAGCCAATACCTGAGGGAATTTTCTAATATTTGTCCATGGATAATCCTGAATTCCTTACCTATTCTTCCCCTTCTTCGCAAATAATGGATTTTATGGAAAACAAAATCAAGGTTCTGATCGTCGATGATGAGCCGGATATCCTCGAATTCCTGGAGTATAATCTCTCCCGCAACGGATTTGAAACCATACAGGCTTCCAATGGCCTTGATGCGATCAAAATCGCAGACAAGGAGGTACCTGATCTTATTCTGCTCGATATCATGATGCCCGGAATGGATGGTGTACAGACATGCTATGAACTCCGTAAAAACGATAAATTAAAGGATTGTCTTATCGCATTCCTCACAGCACGAAGTGAAGAGTTCAGTGAGATTGCAGGACTTGAAGCCGGAGCTGATGATTATATCCAAAAACCGATTCGTCCGAGATTACTTCTGTCTCGAATCAAGGCCCTGATGCGTAGAAAGGAATCCTCACGGGTATCCACTTCAGCTGGAAATATATTGGATTTCGGGGCTTTAAAAATTGATCCTCAAAGTTATCAGGTGATCATCGATGGTGAAGTGATCACCCTTGCAAAAAAAGAATTTGAAGTGATCATGCTCTTGGCTTCTAAACCGGGGAAAGTTTTTACAAGAGAAGAAATGTTTTCAAAAGTCTGGGGTTACACCGTCCCTATAGCAAGTCGCACCATTGATGTACATATATCAAAGCTGCGGGAGAAAGTTGGTGAGCGGTTTATCAAGACACTCAAAGGTGTCGGGTACAAACTCGAAGTAGAGGAGTGAT
>JBATMM010000052.1:0-6132 GCA_049289835.1 Saprospiraceae bacterium
GTTTTGCATAATTCAGAAAGACGTTCTTTTTCTTTTCACTTGTCGGTGCGTTTTGCAACCGCCCGGATAAGTGAAAAGTAAAGTCTATGAAATCATTTCAATTTCGTTATTCTAAGTTGAATTAAATTGTAAGATTTGTATAATCATTCAGTGAGATGCAATCATCAGCGGCTCTGTATGTCATAAAACCTTTGACCTCAACATACAGGTCAAAGTCGGTGAGATAAATATCGGATGTGGGAGCTGTCTTTGAGCGGCTTGTTCCGCGTGCAGTAAATCCCTATTTTAGATTGTATTCTTTTCGTAACGCTTCAAGCAGTTTCGCATTCAAAATTTCATAGTCATGATATTGCTTTCGCCAGGTTCCCCTGAAAGTGAGTTGACATAAATTAATAGTGTTGATTGCCTCAACTCTATCAAAATTGTCAAGTTTCTGGAAATGAAAAGGAATTTGTTTATCTGAGCTTTCATATTGGCGTAATGTCACAAGAGCAAATACGCTGCTGTCTCGTAAGATCTTGTCGTTCCATGACGGATCATTATGTTTTATATAAAAGGGGTTAATGAACTCATAATTAAATGACAATTCCATGTCATTTCTTTTTCTAAGATTGGAGATGGCAACAGATATTTTACCAGTTAATTCCTGCAGTTCATGATCTTTAAAATAGCGCAAAGAACCTGAATTTTTAAGCTGGGTAAGAATAGCGTCATTGGGCTCAAAGATTGACGGGCTGAAGGTGGCAAAAGCGTAAAAGAAATTAACCGAGAATGCTTTGGAACATAGAGCAACACTGCTATCGGCGAAGAACCTTTTCATGTAATTGAAAGCGGCATCTTTTCTTTGCCTGTTTCCAATAGCAATTTGAAAGGTTGATGAATCTGCTTTAAGTTCATTATAGAAATTTGAGGCAAGCTCTTTCTCTCTTTCGCTTTCAATAACGTGCTCTAACTTATACTCTGCTAAAAAACCGCAGAACACAGCAAGGAATAGCATCCCAAACTCCCAGAAATAGGATTTCCAATTTTTCTTTCCCTCGTGATGGGCATGATGATGTACTTCCATAATTGCAGATTCTTGATTTTGGTTGATAGTCTCCGAGTCATTAGTAGAGAGAATTTCGACAGGTGAATTCTCCGATTTATTATTTGTCGGATTATCTAAATGTTCTTCGTCTGTATTGTCAGCCATTTAGGTTTGGTTGGTTGTGTTATTAGAGTGTATAATCGCATGCCGCAGAACGTTTTAGGGCTTGGTGAAGGTGGCGATTTCGAAGTACAAAACTGTCTTCCACCACTGAACTTGATACGAAGCACAAAGCTTCATTTAATCACTCAACCCGCTTTTTGCCAAACCCCTGTTAGCGATTCGTTGTTTTTTCTCGCTTCTTTTACAATTTACAATTCTTTTTTCCAACTCAACTTTAAATTATTAGCTAATTATCTATTTATTTATCTTTAAAGTCCGTGATGGTCTTTCCATCATAACGATAAACCCCATCACCAGAGCCAAACCAAATATTTCCATCATAATCTTCTAGAATTCCAAATATCATTTGTTTATTTGTTATTTCGGTTACTGTTGGCTTTCCATTATATAAAGACTTTTCATCATAACGAGAAAGCGTCCAGGGCTTATTATACATAGCAGTTGTTGAAGAAGTCCAGATGTTTCCTTTTTTATCTTCAAGTATTGATAAAGCACCTATCTCCGATAACTTAGTAAATGAACTGAAGTCATAACGCCAAAGACCATCATTGGCACCAAACCAAATATTGCCTTTTCTATCCTCGGTTATACCCCAAACACCGTAAAAGGCTTTGCCGTCTTTATTTCTAAGAACCGTAAATGTTTTTCCATCATAAATAAGAACCTCACTCTTTGTGCCAATCCATAATTTCCCGGTTTTGTCATCCATGATAATATTAAGGCCATTAGGTTGTCTATCGGGAAAAGTTTTCCCTGTCCGATCTTCATTTATGGCATTCCCATCTATGATATAATTTCGAAAGAATTTCCCATCGTAACAGCTTGCTCCTCCGGAAACACCGAACCAGATGTTACCTTTTTTATCTTCACAAATACTTGTAACTTCATTATTAAGAAGTCCCTCACGGATTGTGAAATTTTTAAAAGATTTCCCATCGTAATAATAAGCACCTGATCCAATAGTACCGAACCAAAAATTTCCTTTTCTATCTTCTAAAACAGAAAAAAAGCGTGCCGAGCTCACTTTATCAGTAATATTAGTAAAAGATTTTCCATCGTATCGAAAAATACCCTCCCATGAAGCCATCCAAATATTACCCTTTCTATCCTGTATGATTGTGCGAACAATTGAGTTAGGACCATGGGAAGTGATTGAGTCTTTGGTTTCGGACTTGATAGTATCTTTTGGCACGGTTGTTTGATTTTGTCCTTTGTTGGAAGTGTTGGCTTGATTGCAGCCGAAAAGCAGAAGTCCAAATATTAAAGTCGTCATTTTCATTTGTTTTATTTTAATGTATGTTCGATGTCTGAGTGTCGTCTACAATGACCGCTAACGGTCTGGGCTACCCGCAGGCAGGATGCGTAGGTAATGATCTTCATCCAGGTAGATTTCTTTCATAATTACATTTTTTATATTCTATGTACATCGACCTGATGGCGGGTAGCTTATGTTATCAGCGGTTCAATTTTACTATACGTTGATTGCGTACATTGCCATTTTTAAACCTTATTTTAATAATATAAATTCCGCCTGGTATATTGCTGAGATTCAGCAGGGTGTCATTTCTAACAGTCATAAGTTCGATTCCATTTAGAGTACTCAATGAAATCGATCCTATGTCCTCATTCGATTCCACTGTTATATAATCTGAGGCAGGATTAGGATAAACTTTAACCTGACTTTCATCTAAATAAACCTCCTTTGTTGCGCTTACAATATCACAATATTCAAAATCACCTTCACAATAATAGACTAAACTTCCAAATCTATAATTAAAAATGCCTTGATTTAGAAAACCTACTCCTTCTATAATTCTCACGCGGGATGGAGGTATTGGGCCTGGTTCTGCTAAGTTTGGAAGATAGCTTGCAACCCCATATGTAAAAAAAGTATTGCGAAGCTTTCCAAAATGCATTTCCAATTTAACTGAGTCTATTATCTCGGGTTCTATTTCCCAATAATGAAGCGGAGCATAACTGCAATAGTTTAGCGTATCTCCTGGGCTTAAAGAAAAGTCAAACAAAAGATGTTCAAGTGTATCACAAAACATAATATCGTTGCAAGGATTAATTACCCCGTTGGATGGCTCTGTACAACTATCTAGCTTAATCGGTAAGTTATAGATTAGCTTTTTGTTTACATCCTCTCTTATGAGTGAAACTAATTCTTTGTCAATAAGATTATAAGGAATATCAGCAATAAAAATAGGTGGCTCATTAATCAGTACGGTTTTAACTTCACCGCTGAGCTCATACTTATACACTTTTTTATATACAGTGTTTTGTACAATCGTATCTCCCTTAATGGTTATTAAAAATCCCGTGGTCGGCCTTGCCCTTTTCTGAAAATCATAATAGATCCAATATTTTGACTCTTCTACTAATGGTAAGTATTGGGCATTAAGAAATGCACTTTGTATTGAAGCCACGAAAGTGAGTATAATTGGTAGAAATAATATCTTCTTCATTTCTGCTTTTTTAATCGATGATAACGCTCAAGGATGCTCGTAGGCAGGCCGACCATGCTGGAGCTGTTTCCGGGGCATCTTTTGTCAAATTCATGTTTTCATTCTCAATGTGGATAGCCCTGCTTATGAGCATCTGATGTTATCGTCAGATTCCAAAGTTTAACCTGAGGGTCTTAGCTATTTACTTTTATCCACTTGAATTGTTGATTTTTAAAATTGTCAGCCTGAATTATTATTGTATACATGCCTTCAGGAATATCAGGAAAGATGAATTCGCCGAATTCAGAAGCTGTTTTAAAATAAACCAGCTCACCCATCATACTGTAAATTTTTATTTCTAGGTTTCTGTTGGGACTAATGGAATTGTTTTTTATATAGAAGCCAGAACTTGGATTAGGGTGTAGTGAATAATAGCCTATTAATGAATTCTTATCCAAAGAAGAAATGGTGCAGAAATTATTCGGATCATCAATAATGACTTCAGTAGTACACAATGCAGCATTAAATGACTCGTCAGCAACGAAAATTGAAATTGTATGGGAGCCAATGTCCTCGCATGAAAAAATTAGAGAATCCTCAAAAAACTCCTCAAAATAGAAATAAAGATTATTAGGCTCTGTAACATTATCGTATGAATCTGCATCTAGGTCCTTTGGATACACAACCGCTTGTTTAGAACTATCGATATTGAATGTTGCGTTCTCTTTGCATATTGCTACCGGCTGCATTGTGTCCAGCATTTGGTCACAACCAGCGTTCGCTACTACCCTGATGAGCAAAGGGACATGAATTTGATTACCGACAGTGTCTGAAGCGTAAATGGATATTTGATATTGCCCAACATCCTTGCAAGTGTAACAGCGAACTGTATCTACTTCTTCTGTGGAAAAGCTGTACTGAACGGATTGATTGCTTACATCATTATTGTCATAGCCATAAATAACAAAATCCTTAGCCATCAAGCATGTTGGAAAATTTGAATCTGGTAAAGTTGGGATGAATTTATCGTAAACAAATAGGGATGGAGACATCGTATCTGTCAAACTGGTTGAAACTGTATCGCAGTAATCATGGGTGAGATTAAGTACGACGGTACAGAAATCATAGGCCCCCTCCTCATCAAATACATAAATTTCAAAGAAGTTATTAACTGGACTTCCACAAGTAAGTATGCGGATAGAATCATTAGGGTCTGAAGAATAACTGTATCGCAATAGTTCGGGAGGGGTTTCTATATCATAAGAACCATTGTTAAAGAAATATGCAGGCACGTTCAATGAATCGTTATTATAAGGAATAGTTGTAATCAATAACTGGCAAATTGGCTGTGGAAGATGGTTTTGCGCCAATCCAGTATTATAAATTACCAGGGTTAAAATTAGGATTTGGATAGATCGAATCATACTTTGTTTATTTGTTTTGAATTGACGATAACGACCAAGGCTATGGGCAATGGCGGTTCTACAGGAGAATCTGCCAGGTAGCCTTAATCTGTATCAATGTACAAAACTGTCGACATAGTGTTATCCGCCATTGCCTATAGCCGATGTTAGATGCAGTCATTTTTTGCTAATTGGTTCAACTAACGATAATTAAATATCAATTATGAGTCGGTTACAATATTTTTCATAAGGAATTCTACAGAAGCATACTTTCCTCTGATGTCTCTAATGATTTCTTGTCCATGTCCAATTTCATTCCTTTCTCGAAAATAAGTTAGCAACCAAGGAGCAATGGCTGCCAATATAACTGTCAACACACCCGTTTTGGCTTTTGGAGTACTTATTGATTCATCAATTTCGGGAATCTGTATAACATAACTTAGGATATGTTCATCTTTTAAATTCGCGAGCAAATATGATTTTAGTTGTTTGTTATAATTTCCAAATACATAAATTTCACCAATCTCTGGATTATCTGATATCAATCTCTCAGCTTGAACTTGAATATCTTTGATTTGCCTTAATACGTTTCTATTCATCTAGAGATTGCAGCTAACATCTAAACATACGCATGTTTAAGGGAGAAACTGTTTGAACCAGCCATATTTTTAATTCCATCGAATTCGATGGAATTAAAACGGGGATTGTTGAATTGCTCCCAAAGTCCCATGAATTCAATGGTACTACGGTTACGCATCCAGTTTTGAAGAATGTAATCGCTACGTTCAGGATCACGGTAGCGGGCTATGTCTGTAAGGCTGATGAAATCTTCATCCTTGTCTTTATAAATAAGGACTTCCGTGCCTTTAACTTCTATCTTTTTGCTATTACTCATAGGAGGTTATTCCTTTGAAATGAATAGTAATCACTGTCCAATCACCCGAAACATCACCCCATTCACCACATCCACTCCCGCTCCCTTTTGCAATAACACATATTTTATCTGTGTCGATAAGGAAACCACTGGATAATTGGTAAGTCCCGAATTAATAATCACCGTACTATTCGCATC
>JBATMM010000053.1:0-3344 GCA_049289835.1 Saprospiraceae bacterium
ATATGATACGATCAGAGATCTTATACCTTCAGGACCTGATGTATATGTAGTGGTGATGACGCTTGGTTACAGATCGGATTTAATAGTGTTGTGTCAGCTTGCGCAGAAATCTTTTGCCTATTTAGGCTTGATGGGAAGCGAAGCAAAGGTGAGCATGCTGAAAGAAGAACTTGAAAAAATAAGTTTGGCCGCAGACCTACTTCAGAAAATGCATGCTCCCATCGGTCTCAGAATAAACAGCCATACTCCTGAAGAAATAGCGATAAGCATTGCAGCCGAATTGATTTTAATAAAGAATACGACGATTGCCACTTCATGACATCATCAATCTCATCAGTGAATGCAGTAGATTGGGATGATTGGTTTTCTATACTTTTGTCGTATGGCTCAGACAATTGAAGCGAAAAGGCAAATTCGTATTCCTTACATACTTCGACTTGTGATTTTCTGGTTGGTCATCTTTGCGTTGTACAGGATCGTATTCCTTGCATTTAATATAAATACAATTTTAAAGGCTGGTGTTATCGGGGCGACTCATAGTCTTATCGCCGGCTTTAGCCTGGACCTGGCGACGATATCCTTTCTTTTGTTTCCTTCTTTTCTGTTGTGGACCTTTAATCAATTCCTTAAAAATCGAATTTATACCGTTCTTAATTCTGTTTACACATTTAGCGTGTTAGTTGTTTTTTCCATTCTGGCGATATCTAACATCAAGATGCATCATGAATGGGGTTCATTGTTAAACTTTGGCGTTTTTGATTACCTCTATCATCCGGAAGTAGTAGTGTCTTTTATTTCCACTACCCAATTAATCCTGTTGAGTGTTTTCATTGCCGTTTATTTCCTGATTTCTTTATTAATCTATAAAAAAATCGTTACAAATTTTTCTGCGCCTATCACCAATATTTTTGTCAAAACCATTTCGATCATTTTGACGATAGCCCTTCTCCCTGTTATGGCCAGGGGCGGCTTGCAACTCGCGCCTATCAATGAAAGTGCAGCATACTTTTCAGAGACTACTTTTTACAATCACGTGGCCATCAATCCTGCCTGGTATTTTATGCATAGTTATCTCGATCGTAAGCCCGCAGCAAATCCCTATATGTTTATGGATAGCGCTGTAGCAGAAGCGAGGAGTAAAAATTTGTTTTCCCGAAGCGATACATCGGCAATTTCTATCCTGACCGAATCAAAACCAAATATTGTCATCATCATCCTTGAAAGCTGGACAGCGGATATCATTCAGTCTCTTGGCGGGGAAAATAGTATCACACCTAATTTTGATACGTTATCCAAAACAGGTTTGTTATTCACACAGGTCTATGGAGCGGGTTCGCGAACAGAACATGGATTGATATCCGTCCTTAGTGGTTATCCTCCACCACCATTGATTTCCATTATCACCATCCCTGCTAAATCTGAAAAATTGACAAGTATCAATAAAGTCTTGACCGATGATGGGTATGCTTCCTCTTTTTTTTACGGAGGAGAAAGTGGATTTGCCAACATGAAGAGTTATCTGATCAGCTCGCATTTCCAAACCATTGTTGACAAAGCCAGCTTTACCAAAAATCAGTGGAATAGTAAATGGGGTGCACATGATCAGTATGTCCTGGAAAAACAACTCATGGTATTGAAGACAATGCCTGAGCCTTTCTTTTCCGTCCTTCTTACATTGAGTTCACACGAACCATTTGAAGTACCGATGCAAACACCTTTTGATGATGATCACAGCGAACCCGGTAAATTCCGAAAGGCAGCGTATTATTCTGATCATTGTCTGGGTGAATATTTCAGGGCCGCAAAAAAAGAAAGTTGGTATGATAACACGTTGTTTATTCTTGTAGCCGATCATGGTCATCGCTTACCGAAAGAAAGGGATTTCAATATGCCGGAGTCAAAAAGAATTCCATTACTCTTTTTTGGAAATGTACTACGTGAAAACATCCGGGGCACAACTATTGAGAAGATCTGTAATCAAAATGATATCGCGGCTACGCTTTTATCTCAACTGAATAAAAGTTATAGCGACTTCCCGCGGAGCAGGGATATATTGAATCCCGGCACCAAAGATTTTGCATACTATACGAATGATAATGTTTGGGGGTGGATCACTCCTGATCAAAAATTTATTTATACCTACGCAACCCAGGTGATTACTAATACCGGAAATAGTTCGCCAATTGCTCCACTGAATGACTCAATTATATTGGATGCCAAAGCCTACATACAGACACATTATCAACATTACTTGTCATACTGATTACATATTCAATATCTCGTCGGGCTGATGTGTCAATGATGTAGAGTGCATACCTTTGCTCTCCGAATATAGTTATCTGCCTTTTTTGAGGACCGTGCAAACCCAAACTTTAATCCAAAATTAACGCCCAAAACCTATGAACAAAAAAATTGAACTCAAAGCAACTGGCGAGACAATTACTTTTGTAAAGTCAACAGCTGACACCAACGGAGAATATGTTGAAACACTTGTAACACTTCCTGCAAGCGGCAACGGACCACCAGCTCATAGACACGTTTTTCAGACAGAGCTTTTTGAAGCTATTGACGGCAAACTCGGACTGGACTGTGGCGACAAAAAAATTGTGCTTGAGCCAGGACAAACATTTACTGTGCCGACAAACACACTTCACCGTTGTTACTCAGTTGACGGGACCGCAATAAAATTAAAGGCGACTTTTACACCTGCACTTAACATTGAGTATTTGCTGACAGAGATGTTTGAGGGAGGTAACCGCAAAAACTCAAAAGAACCTTCAGTGTTTGAAGCTTGTTATATTTTGCGTCAAGCAAAAGGAGAATATTATTTGGGAGAAATTCCTTCTTTTATTCAACAAACAATTTTTCCCATAATAGCAATTTTCGGTAAACTCTCCGGACGTGTAAAAGCTAAACCTAAAACCGTATGACAAACAATTTAAGCCGACAACCTTTCACTGACGACAGTAAAACAGCAGGTAACAGGGCAATATCATTTTGGCGCTTTGCTGATTGGTACTTTAATAAGACTTTTTGATCATGGATACAGTCGAACAATATGATACTCTCACTGACGCCATTAATAGCCTGCGCGGCCAGGGATACACAGAAGACTTCAATCTTCAGACCAGCTACCTTGACTGTCGTCAGGGCGCACTTCAGGTTCATCCCGATGAGTTTGAAATTGATAAGCTTTTCAGGTTCTTCGGACCATCTGATCCTGATGATGAAAGTATTCTCTACGCGATTTCATCTTCAAGCCATTCCCTGAAAGGAATTCTCGTTGATGGTTTTGGTACAAGCTCCGAATCACTGACGCAGGATATGATTGAAAAACTGGCTAA
>JBATMM010000054.1:0-2926 GCA_049289835.1 Saprospiraceae bacterium
GCAATTAGCAATTAGCAATTAGCAATTAGCAATTAGCAATTGTCAAATTATCAAATTGTCAAATTGTCAAATTGTCAAATTGTTTTTTTTGAACCTCAGTGAATACTATAAGCTCCATAGGAGCGACATATCTGTAGGGGTAATGATCACAATAATTTTTTGAGCTCCGTAGGTGCGGAATATTTTATATCCGATGTTCTTTGACACATTACGGAACACAAGTATTTTATTATTTAAAATATCCGATCGGCTAATACAGCTTTTGATTTTCAGGTAGTAGGATTCAAAATATTGTCATTCATTATAGTCTGATCAAATTTGGTTTATTTAACAATAACTAAGGTTAATGATATAATTTTTCAGATATTAAATTCATTTATAAAGAAAAAGATAGGAATCACGTGCAATTACTATTTGTTGCCGCAAATTCCTCAAATTTTCGCAAATTAATTTCCAAAGCTATTCACAACTCAAAGTTCATGATTCACAATTGACAATTCACCTGGGAAAGGATAGCGCGAGGGTATTACATTTGTTCTGGAAAATTGAACAAACTCATTGAATTTATCTATGTCAAAACATTCTACTGCTCAACACATACTCGTCACCGGTGGTGCCGGATTTATTGGTTCTCATGTCATACGCCGGCTGGTGACAAGATATCCGGGGTATAAAATAATCAACCTGGATGCGCTCACCTATGCAGGTAATCCTGACAACATCAGAGATATTGAAAACGCGCCGAATTATGTTTTTGTCAAGGGCGATATCAATGATGCTGCACATGTCAGTTCGATCTTACGCGAATATGATATCCATGGTATCATTCACCTTGCGGCGGAATCCCATGTGGACAGGTCCATTGCTGACCCGCTTGCGTTTGTTCGAACGAATGTATTAGGAACGGGTACACTCCTGGAGTGTTACAGACAATATTGGAAAGAAACCTCAAAAGCGATAAGATTTTATCACGTATCAACAGACGAAGTATATGGTGAGCTGGGTGATACGGGTTATTTCACCGAAGAGACTGCATATGATCCACGAAGTCCGTATTCAGCATCTAAAGCAGGAAGTGATCATTTGGTAAGAGCTTATTATTCCACATATGGTTGTCCGACATTGGTCAGCAATTGTAGTAATAATTATGGCCCGAATCAATTTCCGGAAAAATTAATTCCGCTGATGATCCGCAATATCAAAGAAGGACTTCCATTGCCCGTATATGGTGAAGGAACTAATGTACGTGACTGGCTCTATGTAGAAGATCACGCTGAGGCGATTGATACCATTTATCATAAAGGAGAGGTAGGGCAGACCTACAATATAGGTGGCGGCACTGAATTGAAAAATATTGACCTGGTGCGCACCCTTTGCAAATTGATGGATGACAAGATGGGACGCTTACTTGGAAGTTCTGAGGAATTGATTCGTTTTGTCAAAGACAGGGCAGGCCATGATCACCGATATGCTATTGATTTTAGTAAATTGAAAAATGAACTTGGTTGGACACCTGCGACGGATTTCAAGACGGGGTTATCTAAAACCATTGACTGGTACTTGTCGCATCAGGATTGGGTGGAGCGAATTGCGGACGGATCGTATAAGGAATATTATGAAAAACAATATGGTACAGGGCTATAAAAATTATTGTGGCACTACTAGTAGTGCCACTAGCTCCTAACTTATTGTCTTTGAGGACCTCCGGATAGTTATCCACACGTTCTGTTTTTCTCCACTTTGGGGTTTGAAACTGATCTGTTATTTGTTTTCAAAAACTTATATGCTATCTGATGGTTTTCTAGTTATAATTCCACTTTATATTTTTGTTCTTCCAATCAACCTGCTATTGCTATGAACCGTTATCCCCCGATTTTTGCCTTTGTCATCATTGCTCTTGCATCTTGCAAGCCTACTGTAAAAGAAGAAGTACAGACTGTTGCACCACCTCCAGCCACTATCCGTGATAGTGTTGATAATCCAACACCCACACTGACCAGGTTATGGACAACCGAAGCAAAACTTACTACTGCCGAATCTGTATTTCATGATACAACGGCTAATGTGCTTTATGTTTCATGCATAGGTGGTGTGCCACCGGACAAAAAGGATGGAGATGGATTTATTGCCAAACTCAGTCTGGATGGTAAAATCACAACCCTCAAATGGGTAACAGGGCTTAATGCTCCAAAAGGAATGGGAAGAACAGGAAACACTTTATATGTAACTGACATAGATAAGGTAGTAGCCATTGATGTCAACACGGGCAAAATCAGCAATAGCTGGAAAGTCGCGGGTGCTACTTTCTTAAATGATATAACTACCTCTGCTGACGGAATTGTTTACATTTCTGATTCCAATAAAAGTACTATCTATCAATTAACGAAAGGCAAAGTAACTCCTTTGCTTTCTGACACAACATTACATGGTACGAATGGCCTTTTTGCAGACGGAAAAAATCTTCTCATCGCCGGTGACGGTAAAACCTATTCTTTAGATGTGGCCAGTAAGACTGTCAAGGTTATTGCAGAAGGAATTATTGCAGGTGATGGGATAGAACGATATGGTGATGGTATCTTTCAATCCAATTGGTTAGGTGAAGTCAATTACATCGATGCGAAAGGAAAAGTTTCAAAAGTCCTGGACACAAAATCTGCAAAACTAAATACAGCGGATATCGAAGTCGTCGAGAGTAAAAATCTGATGTATGTTCCTACTTTCTTTGGCAATAGTGTGTCGGCTTATTCGATCACTACTAAAGCCACAGCGCCTTCTAAGTAAGACAGTAAGACAGTAAGAGAGTAAGAGAGTAAGACAGTAAGAAAGAATATAAGAGAGTAAAACTATAGGAAATCAGTACTCCATATTTAGTGATAGTGGCTTGCCCCTGCCTTTGTCAAAATCTTAGGCTTGACCTATTCCGCCC
>JBATMM010000055.1:0-4965 GCA_049289835.1 Saprospiraceae bacterium
CACCTCAGGCTAAAGCGCAAATGAAACTTTATGTTTCAAGAGATAAAAAACACCGTGGTGGCAAGCAAGTCACACTCATAGAAGGGCACACAGGGACTGAAAAAGCTTCAATCGAATTACTTTCAAAACTAAAGTCCATGTGCTCGGCAGGTGGTAGTTTCAAAGATGGCGAACTCATCATCCAGGGCGATCACGTCCGTAAAGTGATTGATTATCTTATAAAATCCGGGTACAAGCAAACCAAACAGAAAGGTGGATAAATTCTTATTCCCCTTTAGGGGCTAGGGGCAAAAGATCAACACAAAAAAATCCCTGACTGTAATTCAACAGCCGGGGATTTTTTTATTACTGCCGTGCTTGGAGTTTTCTCCAACCACTACCGGATTTCTTATTGATGCACTGCCTTCAATATGACTGGTGAACTTCCATCCTGTAATTGTACAAGTATAATTACGGAAGGCAATTGATCTGAACTTAAATCTATTGATGAAGGACCTGATGCATAATTCCAGTCTTGCTTAGAAATCAATTTTCCATTGATATCCAATAACGAAATGGTCATCGATCCATTTTTAAGGGGCTCACCATAGATGCTAAAGTGATCACTAAATGGATTGGGTCTTACCTGCCAGTGTGATTCATTTTGAGAAGGATCATTTGTTGCTGAACCTTCAATATTGACAGTCACAGATTGTGTATCTATTCCACACGCATTATAGACCACCAGTGAAATGATGTATTGAGCGGAATTAGAATAATCGACAGTAGGATTTAAAGATGTATCAGTTCTTCCATCTCCAAAATCCCATCTTATACTATCGTAGTCCATACCGGGATAAAATAGTGTCACAAGATTGCCGTTGACGACATGGTCAAATGTTGCATCCGGAGGCCCTGCAATATTGATGAGATCCATAAGCACCAATACATCAACGCCCTGACTATTTTCAACCCTTAGGGTTACCGTATAATTGCCGGGTATATTATAAGTTACTGAAGGATTTTGAACGGGCGAAGTTGCAGGATCGCCACCATCAAATGTCCACAACCATGCCGTAGGATTATTCTGAGATTGATCAAAGAACTGAACATTCATTGGCGCACATCCCGAATGTACATCATAACTGAAAAATGCATTCGGAATCGTAGAAAGCACGATTTCAATAGTCGATGTGTCATCATTGCATTCATTTGTTGAAATAAGACTGATCGTGTATGTCCCAAATGATGAATATATGTGAGTCGGATTTGTCTCTGTGCTTGTCTGGCCATCACCAAAAAGCCATAGATACGTATCACCTCCTGTAGATTGATTCTCAAAGTCTACCGTCTGACCATTTGTAGAAATCAGGAATGATGCTACAGTCGATTCTCCAATGGTTACTATTTGAGATAAAGTGAAGGTATCAGAACCGGCAGCCGAATGTGCGATCATAGTTGCACCATATGTACCAGCTGAGTTATAGGTCACTAAAGGATTAAATTGTGTTGATGTAGATGGTGTTCCGCCTGGGAATGTCCATTCCACAGAAGTTGTATTGGCACTGCTCTGGTTAGCATATTGAACAGTAGCAGGAGCGCAGGTGCCATTTTGATTGAATGTAAAATGAGCAGTCGGTGGTGTTGAAATCGTGATCACAGCCGAGCTTGTATCATTGCCACAAAGTCCTGAAGAAACCAAATAAACTGTATAAGTGCCATCAGCATTGTATATGTGAGAAGGATTGACTTCATCACTTACATCTCCATCACCGAAGCTCCATCCTGATCCGGTCGACTGCGATGATTGGTTGAAAAAATTAACTAATGATCCGCTGATATTAAAATCAAAATCACTTACTGTCTCAGGGAATACAGTGACATAATTATTCATAAATAAATCATCGCTCCCGGCATTATTTGTGACTGTCAGTGTCACATCATATGTCCCGGGTGTATTGTAGGTGACCACCGGATTAGCCTGATTACTTGAAGAAGGATTGCCACCCTGGAATGTCCAGCTTATTAATGTAACTGTCCCTATAGATTGATTAATATAATGTACTACCAATGGTGCGCAACCTGATACTACGTCAGAAGTAAAAGCAGCAACAGGAGTGCCTGCAAGACTGACGATAGATGTATGCACATTAGAACCACAATTGTTGGTCAATGTGAGTGTAACCGTATAATTGCCACCTATAGCATAGATATGAGTAGGGTTGTGAGCAGTGCTGGTCTGTCCATCGCCGAAATTCCAGAGATATGTATCACCCACACTTCCTAAGGAGCTGAATGTAACCTGCAACCCGTTAACAGTAGATGTAAATGTTGAATTAGGCTGTGGGTAAACGGTGATAAAATTTGTTTTCGTTATTACATCATCACCCGCATCATTAGAAACCGTCAGGGTTACATTGTACGTACCCGGGATTTCATATACGATGGTCGGTTCGAATGAATTGGAAGATGGCGGAGACCCTCCCGGAAAAGTCCAATGATATGAATTAGCATTACTTGAAGATAAATTAAAAAACTCCACTTCCATCGGGCTACATCCTTCTGTTGGATCTGCATCAAATGCTGCTATCGGAGGTGTAATAATTTGAATTGAAATAGTGGTCATATCAGACCCGCAATCATTAGTAGCTGTCAGTTTTACATTATACGTTCCATCCTGATCATATGTATGTATTGGACTGGTCTGGGTTGACGTATTGCCATCACCGAAATTCCATAGATAACTTGTGGCGCCCACACTGAGGTTTTGAAAAGTTACTACTAATCCATTCTGTGTAAAATCAAAATCAGATACCGGATCATCGCCGACGGTTATATAGTTTGTTTTCGTGAGTGTATTCATACCCTGAGCATTTGTAGCTTTCAGGGTTACATTATAAGTGCCAGAGGTATGATATGCAACAGTTGGATTTTGAAGTGTACTTGTTGCAGGGGTGCCTCCCGGCAATGTCCATAACCAACTTGTAGGTGAGTTTTGACTTTGATCAAAAAAGTGAACTGTAAAAATGACACAGCCATCTGTATTGTCAGCATCGAAAGCCGCAATCGGCGCTGCAGGGGCTGAACAGCTTGAAAGACAATTTACGGTTGATATGTAGTTATTGACAGCTGTTATAGATTGGCCAGACCATGTATTTGTATTTGAGACAGAAGGAGACATGATAAATCCTCCACCTGAATCATGATTGGCACCAAAATTATGTCCAAGCTCATGCGCCTGGAGGACTCTCAATAATTGAGCATCGGTGGTAAAATCCTGCAATACATTATATCTCACACTTGTACACACAGCTTCAACCCATGCAAGTCCGATAACATTACTGTTAAAATCACGGTTCGTCCAGAGGCTTGCCACATCATGTGTGCTTAAGTGAGAGGGTCCCCAATTTGTAAAGTCATCCAAAAGAAGATTTGGATCGGTGCTGAGTGTCCAGGGATCTGTACCAGTGGAAACAAATACCTGCGTAACGGCGAAAACAAAATCAGGATTAAACTCAGTATCATAATTCGTTTGCACATTATTAATGACACCCATATTGTGATTGGTCACATTAGGAATGCTACTTTGATATTTTATATACATAGAGTGATCATCCACCAGGGCAATTTGAACAGTCTTGCAAAGATCTCTTGACCGATTCAGGTCTTCGGGTGAAGAATTCTCATCATTCGGAGAGATTATATGTTGAGGTGCATTTCGAGCGCCGCAGGCATTATTTGTTGTTCTGGTGAGAACATCACTTTTCCAATACATTATATATTGGCTTGGATCTGCAGATGGAACGATGTCATAAGCAGGCTCTATATAGAATTCATCATTTGCCTGTATGATCAGGGCATAAAAGAAATCATCGTCAGCCGTGATTCTTACGCCGTGATTACCAATATCTGTGTATCCATAATAAGTTGTATTCGGACCGGCCGGTAAATCTCTTACTCCATTTTCATCCATGACAGTGAGCCTGAAATTAGGAGTGCGTAAATCATGGGCATGAAGTTCAAATGAGAAGGTTTTATCCTCCACCTGGAGTTCTATAGCATCATGGTCGTCCTTTGACCTGAGCATATCAGATGTGGCCTTGGAGTCAAATGTTCCGATTTTATAGGCTTTAAATTCCTTCCTGTACGCAAGGTCTTCTGCCGGGGTTGCCCGTTTTAGGTTAAACCGGATCTTTGATTGTCCAAAACTGGAGGTGAAAAAGGAGAGAAAAAGAAGTGAGCAGATTGAGAAAATTCTCAAGTGATTATTACGCATTTTGATGTGTTAAAGTGACAAACAATAAATAAGAGGATATTGGGATTATTTTGTACTCAGGATTGATTTGTCAAAGGGGGAGTGCAATGGGCTGCAATTTAAGAAAAATATGTATTTAAACTTTCCTTAATAGAAAAAAAACACATCAATACGTTAGAAATTAGACACTTATTAACAACTTTGTCCTATGAAAGCAATAAAGCTATTAATCCTTAGTACCCTCCTCGTCGTCTTAACATTGGTCAATGGAAATGCCCAATCCAAAAAGTCACCTAAGAAAGGAAAGGAACCTTCACCTGTTGGCTTTGGTATAAACCTTGGTAACGTTAGTTTTTATAATCATAGCTTCCAGTTTGGTCTTGCTCCCAATGTAGCTTATAAGGTGGGTGAGTCCCTTGCATTGGGATTCATGCTGAAAGCAAATTACTTCTATCAGAAGTTTCCTGGCTTTCAGGTAAAGTTTAGCGCTTTTGACTTCGGACCAACTGTTTTCGCCCGATATAAACCACTATGGAGCCTGGATTCCGCAACACCTTTCCTGAGAGGACTTTTTCTGCAGGCAGAATATGAGAAAGGATTTCTGACAAGATACCTTGCTTATGCCAATGGAGATCCTGTGTTAACGCCAGACGGAAAACTTGATCGGGTTAAAAGACAGGAGGACTTTGTTTATGTTGGCATAGGAGCCTCAAGTGGATATCCTTTCAGCA
>JBATMM010000056.1:0-15436 GCA_049289835.1 Saprospiraceae bacterium
TAAATAATCTTATAAATCTCCTGTATCCCTTTAAGCTCTTTTTCAAAATCAATTTCAAGATCAATTAATTTTCCATTTCGGATATCCATCACCCAGCCATGTACAATAGGATAACCCGTCCTGCCGAATTGTTGCTGTACAGCAGCTGTCTTGATCACATTGATACACTGTTCTTTAACATTTAATTCAACAAGACGGTCAAAGCGCAAACGGCTGTCTTTGATATCATCTAATTCATCTTTGTGGATCCGGTATACATCACGGATATTGCGCAACCAGGGATTCAAAATGCCCATATCTTCCTGGGTCAATGCAGCCCTTACCCCACCACAGTTATAATGACCGCAGACGATGATATGCTTGACATATAAAAGTTTGACGGCATAATTGATGACGGACATGACATTGAGATCAATACTGACGACAAGATTACCAATATTGCGATGCACAAATACATCTCCGGGTGCTGCGCCCATCATCTCTTCTGCTGTGACGCGGCTATCACTACAACCGATATAGAGATACTCAGGATATTGTTCGTTAGCTAATTTTTCAAAAAATAAATGGTCTGTTGACCGCTTATCCGCAACCCACTTTTTATTATTCTCAAATATTTGTTTGTAAGAAAGCATTCCTTCTGATATTAATGAAGGCTGGAAAGATAATTAAAAAAGCGGTGAGCAGAGAGCTAAAAGCAATAGGCAATTGGCAATTGGCAATTGGCAAAAATAAATAGGCAAAAAGACGCAAAGAAGAGAGCGAAGAGCAGCGAGCGAAGAGCCAAAAGCAAAAGGTAATTGGCAATAGGCAAAAAAGAATATGCATAGGACTACATTAAATTAAATCCCCTAATTAATCTATAGGTTGCCTATTGTACATTGTCTATTGCTTAATGCCGATTGCACATTGCCTATTGCCTATTGCCTATTGCTTATTGCTTATTGAATAACGGTGAGATAATACATGATACCGGCCGGATCATTAGGCATGATGGACATGTTTACAAATTTTATTTCCACCATTCCGGGAGCACTTACTCTTGCATATTCAATCATCAACTGTGATAAAGATTCAGATGGTGAAATCTGAACAGTACCGGTCGTTACCACATTGGGAATAGCAACATTATAAATGCACTCTGCATTTGAAAGCATAACAGGGACATCGATCATACCGGCATAACGAATAATCCCCGTGATGAGTGTACCCGAAACGCCAATTTTGACAGGTCCATTTGCATCCAATGAAGTGACTATCACACTGCCATTAACATCAAGAGTAGCCGAGGGATGTATTTTATTAATTCCGACATTTCCTGCAGAATCAATCCGCATTCGTTCTAGTGCATTCGTACCAAACCATAATGATTTATTTTCCTGCTGGATCAGATGGGCATCATTGTTCGATAATGCAACTCCAATGAGCAAACCATCTGTAGCAAATCCATTGTTGGTACCACTGGAGATTTGAAGTCTGGTCGTCGGTGATGAATTGCTATGTATTTGTAATTGTGCATTTGGAGCAGTAGTGCCTATACCAATTGAACTTCCCTGGTTGAATAAATTGGATGTCGCCAACCATTTATTACCATCCCATCGCAAAGTTTGTCCGTTGATGGCACCATTAAGCAATGGTGCTGACCAGCCTGAACCATCAAAAGAATACAAACCCTTAGGTGTAGATGGATTAGATGCCAAATCTGTCTGAAAAACTATCATACCGATATCATCCGTGTTGAGGGTCAGCATATTTCTTTCCGCACCCGTCATCCTGGGGAGGAGAAAACCTTTGGTATGGGATGATAGCTCAAGGATTGATTTGGAACTTGGCGTAAGGGTACCGATTCCAACTTGGGCGAAGGTTGGCCAGTGACAAGCCATTAACCCTAGCCATAAGGCAAGTTTTTTCATGGGGGTCGCAATTAGATTGGGATAAATGCCGGCTCTACCGGACTGGATATTTATGTTGACACATAAAGTTCACCTTCAATCAATTAAATATTATAAAAAAGATTCATTAGTTCCTTTTACCTATTGCTCACCTCCGGGCAAACACAAACTTTGAATACATTTTACTGCATTCTTTTTACACAAATCCATCAATGGTCAGATAATTATTATCCGGCGTTTGGTGTTCCCGCTCGGAGGGAAAAGAGCATTAGCCAAGGTAATACTATTCCTCAGGATTAGATCTCTTTTGCTGAATTGAAAATCCAAATTCCACTAGTCAGATAAAATGAAATTTTTCTAAAAAAACGGTTTCAGATGATCGTAGCCGGAGGATCTGATTTCCTTAACTGGCGATCATGAACCGGCATTTCAATCCCTTCCTTATCGAATGCTTCTTTAATTCGTTTTCGAAGCTCCCCAGTCACCTGCCATTGTTTGAGGGATTGTGTTTCACCTACTATTTTCACAAGAATGGCCGTATCTGTAAAATCGTCAACACGTAAAAACTGAGGAGTCTTGATGATGAGATCTTTCCACTTCAAATCACTTTGCAATTCCACGCCTACCCTATTGATTGTTTCAATGACATGATCCAGGTTAGAGGCATACGCAATCGGAATATCAAGATTGACTCGCGCAAACGACTTTGAAAAATTGGCTACTTTTTTTATTTCGCCATGCGGAACATGATGCACTGTACCATCCATATCCCGCAGTGTTGTGATGCGCAATCCTATATCCTCAACCTTACCAGATGTACCATCGAAATTCACAACATCTCCTATCCTGTATTGATTTTCGAATATGATAAAGAAGCCGGATATAATATCCCGGACCAGGTATTGGCCACCGAAACCCAGGGCAATTCCAAAAATACCGGCACCAGCCAGCATAGGGCCTATCGGGATGCCCATTTCCTGCAAGGACATCATCACCACAAGGCCAAGCAATGCAAAATTGATCACTAATACACATACTCGAATTAAAGTGTCTTCCCGTAATTTTTCATCGTGTGCTGTTGGATTACGTTCATCCTGCTTGACGGAGATCCTGATCACATTCGCAAAGAAGCGCTTGACAATTATACGCAGAAGATAAGCACCTACAATGTAGAGCAGGATCTTTAATCCATGATTGAGGAGCCATGGATTTAATTCATACATAAATGACCGAATGGATTCTCTCATAATATAAATTCAATTTCTGAAGCAGACAAAATAAATTATTTATTTAACAATGCTAAAATTAATAACATTAAAGGAATCGGGACAGAAGAGGAGCCATACTTACTCTTACATAACAAAGCCTGTGTACACTATATACACAGGCTTTGCAATACCAACATGTTTTTTCATGATAGTGATCGACCTCAGTACGATATGACGGTCGCCATCCCTATCATTGTTATTGAACCACCACCTTTCGATTCACTATTTTCTTACCGTCACGCATTGAAATCAGGTAGATTCCTTTCCCATAATCTGCTAAATTGATTTCGAATGATGTTTGTCCGCTGGCTTCATCGACTGAAAACAGGCGTTCGCCAATCAAATTGTAAACATTTATCGATCGTAATTCATCTTTGCTACTTATCGTAAACTGACCATTATTTGGATTGGGAGATACAGAAATGCTAACATCGTCAGTATTGACATTATTTATTCCCGTTATGGTATGAAAAAAGTTCAATGTGCTGTCTCCATCTGTTACTATAACACCATCAACATTGAAATACCGGGTTGAATAACTTTCAAGAAAGTCGCTTTCTCCATATGTATTGAATGATAACGTGGAATTAATCCAGGCGCCGTCCCAGTTTTCATATAAGGACTTTATAAGCTGATGATTTCCATTATAGGTATTTGTTGTCCTGGCTGAATTGTCCCAGTTACTGATATTCCAGGATTGCAATAGTGTATTCGTCAGATCTTCACTGGCATTGTACGTATAAATTAAGTTATAATAATTCACCCACTTAGTGCCATCCCAGTATTGGAACAATTGATTGATGGGATAATTGCCGGCATTATATGTGTATGTATATAGCCCGGTATCGGTCCATTCTACATTGCTGGCATTCCAGTATTGAGATCTATCGGTGATCTTATTATTGTTGGCATCATAAGTGTAGATATTCCGACTCGAATTTATCCAGATAAGGTCTACATCATTCCAGGTTTGATGTGTTCCACTTAAAATATTTTTATTGGCGTCGTATGCATAGGTGTATAGATCATAATTATCCCAACCAGACCCATTCCAGCTCTGGCTTAATTCGGTGATCAGTGAATTATTTCCATCATATGTATTAAAGTAGCCATCTGAATTTTCCCAGGCAGTGCCAGTCCAAAGCTGGTATATATCGCCGGTCTGGTTATTGTTAGCATCATAGGTATAGATATCCTGAAATACATTTTCAAAGAATGTGCCATTCCAGCTTTTAAAAGTAGAACTGATCTCATTATTATTTGCGTCATAGGCAATTTTAAATTGGTTTGTATTTCCCCATGTACCAGCGTCCAAATTCTGATAAGTATAACTTGTAGGCAAACCATCACTGTTATACAAGATATTGATGACTCTTGTCAACAGCTGCCATTTGGTGGTAAAAGAATCCCATTGCCATAGGTAGATGCTGTCATAAACCTGGATATCGGTGAACAATTCCCTGGTCTGACGTTCCATTTCTTTTGCAAAGTCTCTGTCCGGATGTAATGCGTTTTTCTTTATGTCTGCTTCATGCATTCTCATTGGAGCTTTATGGAATACATTTGATTTCGGATCCTGTGGAAAAGGATGTACGGGATTGTTCTGCGCAAATATGCTGATAGAAAAGGTGAGGATAAAAAATAGTAATGTTGTTTTCATTTTATATTGTTTTTAATTTTTCCCAATAAATAACTTCCGGCATCCCGCTGTTTTTACTCTTCTTTAGGTTTTCTGATAAGTCTCCAAAAGGTTCTTACCAGTCCTGTCTGGCAAACATTAGAAAAAGGGATTTATTCCAACGAAAAATAATCATTTTTTTCGATTTTGACTGAATGCCCTCAGGAATAGCGCGATTTAACTTTATTTTATGATTTAGAGGTACATTTCTCTGCATCCGATTCGTCAGAATTCCCTTTGAGATGATTCATTTAACAGATCAAATGCATAGATGAATCATTATGAAACCCACATCATCCGGATGCTCAGGTATAATATTGCGGTCCCGGAATACAAATTCATCCCCCGGGAAGTAGATGTCATCACCTTTTAACTCTACTGGCAGACAGAGATCCTTAAAACATGCCTGATACGCAAGCAGCTCACATCGGTATCTCCCTCTGCTTGATGATAAACTCGCTGGAATAAATTTTTAACAAAAGAATAAAGAGTGAAATGAGCAACGGTCCGAAAATGAGACCGATGAATCCAAACAAATTTATACCAATAATAACGCCAAAAACTGTAATCATGGGATGCACATTTCCGATTTTTCTTGCGAGTGTAAATCGAAACACATTGTCTACCAATCCGATCACGCCAAATCCATAGACCAGCATAAATACGCCCTGCCACATTTGATCATTAGCAAAGAATATGATGGCTAATGGCACATAGGCAAACGCCGCACCGATGACCGGCAGCATGGCCGTAAAACAGGTAATGACAAACCAGAACCAGGGCTCCTTTACACCAATAATAATGTATCCTATGACGGCTACAATCCCCTGTAAAAAAGCAATCACTGGAATACCGATAGCATTGCTGATCACCATGTTGTGCACTTCGTAACCGAGCTTATCAACATTTGTATTCTTCAGTGGAATATATTCATAGATATCATGCTCCATTTTAATGCCATTGACCAGCATAAAATAAAGAATGAAGTACATGAAAAATAATGTAGCTAATGTGTTGAATGTGGCGCTAAGCAACTGCTGAATCGTACGGGCAATGAAATTACCCAATGAATTTAAATTCTCGCGGCTGATGAGCTCAAAACCCAATCGATCTTCTACCCTGGTAATCAATGTTTGTAAGGACACGACTAATTCATTGGAGTGCTGGATGGCATAGGTAACTTTTGAAGACATCATACTGATCAGACCTCCGATAGGGATCATGATGACGATAAACGACAGAAACATAAGCAAGCTGGCTGCCAGTGGCTTCGGCCATTTCTTTATCAGCACCAGATACAACATCGCCTTTCGCATGACGATATAAAGCGTGATGGCACCGAGAAAACCAGGAAGGAAAATCGAAAATTCTCTGGCCAGTAATACACCCAGCAATACTATACAAAGCAGAAAAAATACCTGCCTGATCCGGTTTTGATGTATATATGAATCATCCATAACGATCGATATGACTTAAAGATAAAAAATATGATGGCAAGTGATATTACCGGAGTTTAACAGATAAAAAAGTTTTGAACAACTATCCAAATGTAAGTTTTAGACGAAATGCTACAGGTCCTTATGGTTCAAAACATGTGGCTCTTAACCATTGCATATACCGCAGACCTTTTTGATTTGCATATTCTATGTTGCGCTGAGGGATTCCATCAGGATCAGGATATTTCTCAATAGCACTGGTAATACTTTCTTCCCGCAAAATATGCAGCATTGGATACACAGAACGATTTGTATAATTAGCCGGGTCATCTGTATCAGAACCATCAAAGCAATATTCAGGATGAAAACTAGCTATCTGATAGACGCCTTCATACCCCTGCAGGGAAACAAATTGTTCAGATATTGCGACAAGATCAAGATAGGCACCGAAGTCAGCGAAATCGTTTGGTAAAATAATCAGGATCGTTTCAATATCGTCCGACTCATCAAGAAATCGTATTTCCCTGGTCAGGACTTCCAATGTGGTTTCAATAGAAGCATTTGGCAACACTACATACCGTATGCTTTTCTTAAGCATTGCTGTGGCTGCAAACGGGCAGAAATTGCATCCGATGACCACGGATTTTATCCATGCGATCGTTTGAGAAACAATGATATCGTCTGACAAGGAAATATTTTTTATTATGTTTTAATTCAGTTCTATTCAATGACACTTATTTTTTCACTTTCATCTGTTTCAATATCTCCTTTGCATCATTGCTATAGTACAGATGTGGTTCAGATGCAATGGCATTCAGTTCAGGTACGATTTCCTCTTCCGGTTTATTAAGGAACATTTTTATCAATATCTTATTCCATCCGGTTTGCTGCACATATTCACCATTGTTTAATTCCTGACTATTAAAAAGGGCCAGAGCTTTATCATATTCTGCTTTACCTACAAAGGCATGAGCCATATAATACATGATCCGGTCATGCAACGGATGTGTTACGGCTATCTGGTTGAACGCCGTTATCGCCTTCTCCCATTTTTTATGTGCAAAAGCATCCATGCCAATCTGATATAAGGAGTCTTCAGAAGAAGGATTGGAGCGCATATCTTGTACAACAGGAGCTTTATAAAATTTACCTGCGATGTGTGGCAAACTCTCAGGTTGTAACATTAAGTAGGAAAGTCCTGCAAGCAGGAGAATACTTAAAGTAATCGAGATATACGTAATCAGATTTTGATTTCGCCCGGAAGGTGTTATTGAATCTGATGGAATTTCATTGCCCATTTCTTCTAAAAAAAAGCAAGTTAATTGTTGTGTGTCAAACTAAATTTCTTTTCGTCCGCTGACCATATTCAATCAATGGAAATAAATCAATATCCGCAGCTCTTACTTTTCCGTCAGCCGGATATTCAAATGGATGGTCGATATCTTTGATCAGGCTGACCATATATACAAAGATCTGCGTGATGAAACTCACGAGAATAATGCTGATGATCATATTTTCAAAACGGGTGATCAGCAGGAGACCGATAATCACAAAGGTCAATACCTCAAGAAAAGCATACCCGGTAGATATAAAATGTGTGCGCTTAATCACGGTTGCCCTTGAAAACAATTTACGAAGGTTAGCCTGTTCACGTTTGATCCAGGATGTCGTCGAACCCATACGCGTATTTTCAACAACTAATGCAACAGAAGTAAGTCCTTCAATTTTTTTATAGACCACTTCTTCAGTCTCCCTATGAGCAAAGTATTCAATGATGGCATCAGTCACCTCATAGATTTGTTTTTTCTGTGCCACAAGGTCAAATTCCCCGCTAAACCCATGAGCGAGTGTCACGGTATCATCGATACTTTCGATCGTACAGGCTATTTCGGAAGGTATCCTTTCACTCTCTTTATAATCCGAAAGTGTCCCGGCCAGCATGAAACCTATAAGAAATATACCCCCCGTGATCACCAGTCCGATTTCCGAAAAATCGACAAGGCCGTCAAAATGTAACCACTGAACAATACCGATTTTAAGTAACACCACTACCACGGTAATGGGAAATGTCAACAACATCAGTCTCCATTTCACCAGGTTGATTTTCATATTTTAGATTTTTGATTAATCACATCTCACGCGGTTTGCACGGAGACGCGATAAATCTTCGTCTCTACAACCGTTCAACTCAATATTCACTATTCACTTTTTCAAATCACCTATCCGCACCTCCTGACTCATCAACTCTCCAAAAACTTTCCAACGGTTTTCAGGAGAAGGATCAGCTTTAATTCTTGATTCAACATAACTGCGCACAAGATCTTGTCCATAATTGTAGTTGATGACATAACTTCTGTTGGCATTGATAAATTTAATGGACTTTGCAGCAGTTTCATCATTGAACAATGCATATTCCTTTAACCATCGAAGAGCCTCTTCTTCAGACATTGTTTTGTTGATGATTCCTCTTGCTGCTTCATTGCGGGCATAATTCAGTTCGCCTTTAATCGATATGGCTTTTATATATAGACTGATGCCTGTTGTATCAAGCCCTGCCAGAGGAAGTAATACGTCTTTCGCAAATTTAGTCTTATCCTCACCTGGAAATACAACATCGATACCATAATTAGCGGTTCCTTCTGCTATCAATGACTGAGGACTGAAAAGTGGATACATGGATATCTCTACAAGCCCTTTGTCATGATAAAGATTTTTTTCCAAAAGCATATTGTACACATGATGACCCGGGTAGCTTTCATGACTTCCCACATCAATAGCTCTGTCAATAAAAATATTAATATCTGTATTGATCTGAATGAGGCTGGTGTAATTCCCTTTGTACCAGTTGTATCCATTCCAGGGTTTGTTATTCACATATTCAAGGGTGAAGGATTCATTTGCCGGCAATTGATAATGCTGTTTTGTTCGTCTTCTGCATTCCGCTATAGCTGCTTTAAATACAGTATCCAGTTTTGTTTTTGGAATAATAAATTTATTTGCTAAAGCCTGAAACCGGGTAGGTATGCTTCCCTTACCGGGCAGAAGATGATCAAGTTTATTGACAAGATCTTTATAATGCTGTTCATCATAGACAGGCGCAGCAACGCCGAATAAATCTTTTGACTCTTCATCAAACGTCCCGTATTCACCCGAAAATAGCCGGATACGTCTGCCAAAGGATACGAGCTGATCCGAAATCCATCCGGCTCTGTTCTTTACAGAATCAGGTCCATTGCCGGCTGCAATGGCTTTGACTTCTGTGAGGAGCTCCTCTGTCGCTTTGAGCAGACTATCCTTTGGAAATACCGGTAGTGCTTTGCTGACAGGCTTCAGCGAATCAGGTCCATAGTAAGCATCTACAAAAGAATCGTCATACTGGCCGATATTAAGAGCCAGCTTTACATATTCTTTCGCTAATACGTTGATGTCATCTTCCTTTTTGGTCTGAGTGCTTACAGGTTTACAGGAAAAGATGAAGGCGGATAGAATCGCAGAAAAAAGTATCCTTGTCATATAGATTGGTTTTATTATTTCTGGCAATAGAAATATTGAAAGGTGTTAAATTAACAAAATTGTTAAACCTATGAGAGAAGTGCCTTTCGGGCAACTCACCCCCTTCCCCTCTCTTACGAAAAGCTAATCAATTCGAAAATGATTTTGTTAAAGAGAGGGGTGATATGATATCAATACGAAATCATGACACCCCTCTCTCATGATGATTCTGTTGCTATCAACGCATTCTGTAACAAGAGAGGGGAAGGGGGTGAGTTGCCCGAAAGACAAAAGATTGGGTCGTCTACGTTCTAATGTTGAGTGGATTAGCAATCTTCAGTTTCGCAGATTACATTTTCTCTCTCGGTTTCCAAGGTCGCGTGATGTATATTCAGGTGAAGAAACCGGTGTTTCAGATCGTGTTTAATTTTTTGTTCCTGCTCAGATGATACATTTTCATTCAGTACCAGATGTGCCGTGAGTGCATTTTCTTTGGTGCTGATAGCCCATACGTGAACATGATGGACTTCTTTAACTCCTTCCACTTTTTTTGCGATGACCTTTATTTCATCAAGGCTTATATTTTCGGGCACACCATCCAGGGAGAGCCGCAAACTTCCTTTGAGAAGACGCCAGGTGCTAAAGAGAATAAAAATAGCTACAGAAATACTCACTACACTGTCCAACCAAAACCAATGTGTGTAATAAATAATAATTCCTCCTAACACGATCCCGAGGGAAATAACAGCATCACTCATCAAATGGAGATACGCACTTTTAATATTGAGATCCTTGTCTTTATCACGAAGGAATAAAAGTGCAGTGATCGAATTGATCACAATACCGATGCCCGCCACAATAGAAATCGTCAGACCCGGAATGGGTTCAGGATAGAAAAACCGATGTGCTGCTTCATAAATAATAGCGCCTACGACGACAAATAAAACCATAGCGTTGAAGAGCGCCACCAGGATGGAGGTTTTTCGATAACCGTATGTATATAGTTTCGTTGATTTCACCTTCAATAACCTGAAGGCGAGTAATGAAAGTGCCAAGGATCCCACATCAGCCAGATTGTGCCCGGCATCTGATAATAAGGAGAGCGAATTTGTAAACAGACCTGCAATTCCTTCAATGAGGACAAAGAGCAAATTAAGACCTATACCAATAATAAATGCTGGATTAACATTTTTCAATGTTACAGAATGCTCGTGATGATTGTGGTCGTGCGACATTTTACGTTGTAAAGTTACGGCAAAGGAGTGAGAGCGTGGGCTTCGACAAAATCCGAATGAACTTTATACTCTTGTTTCAAAATAAAATTCAATAAAAAAGAAAGGACAACCTTTACCGTCGGTTGTCCTTTCTTTTATTCTGATCATCATGCTTTGTCAGTCGTGTCGCATGACTACGATTACCTTGGTATATACTTCTTTCTCCGTCTTCATTTCTATCAGATAACTTCCTTCAGGAATCCGTGATACATCAACCTTCTGTGTATTTGGTCCTTTACGTGCATCGATCTTATCACTAAGCATCACCTGCCCGAGGAAATTAATCAGTCTGTATTTCACTTCCTGGTTAGCGTGTGAGGTGAAGCTCAGATTCACACTTCCATTCACCGGATTTGGCCACAAACTCACTTTTGAAAGCACAGATGCAGATTCATTGTCCAGTGCAGGAGTTTGTCCCGGATCATTGATCGTCGTAGGATCGATAGTCTGAGGATCACCTGCATAAGGATTGATCGCCGTATCAAGACATTGGAATGATGTTGAACAAGTGGTCGTACATCCATAAAAATCAGTTATCGTCAGGATGATCGTCAATTCTGTCCAGCCAACATATATCGTGATCTGATCTGTGCCCTGACCGGATTGTATAAACCCTTGTCCTATGACTTCCCAATTGTAAGTTAAACCTCCAAGTCCTCCGGAGACATTACTTGATATCACCACACCATGTGAATTACAATCTACAAGTTGTGGAACGATGATCTCACATTCAATCTGTGTATCCGGTATCCATGTGATATGCTGTATAGCCACGGTCGAATTACCGCAAGCATCTGTTCCTGTCCATGTACGTGTCACATTGAACACACCGGCTCCATTGCCAGGAAGTATAGTCTGCGTGTACACAATCGAAACAGGTTGTGCAGGATCCGGAGAACTTACAAATGGTACTGCCGGTAATTGTGCACAAATGATCGTGGCATCCTTTGGCACACCGATCAACACCGGAGGTATGTCATCCATAATGTACACATCAAACGAAACAGAAGAAAAGTTTCCACAAATATCCGTAGCCGTCCATGTATACACTCTGTGTTCAAAATAGCCATCAGCTGCACAGTTTTCTGAATAGGTGACATCCAAAGTAAATTGCGGCACGACCTGTAGATCGCATTCATCAGTTACATATACGCTTCCATCATCAAGATCATTGAGCTTATCAATGAGACCCGTTTCAGAAAGATTAACGAAACTCTTACCTGGTGCATTCAGATATTTCAGAATGATCGACCAGGTAGGGATCTGAATCTCAGGAGGTGTCTTATCCCCTACGATGATGATCTGCTTCACTGTGGATACATTACCGCAGGCATCCGTGGCTGTCCAGGTACGTTCGATCACTTTTCCATCGCGACACTGTGAGTCCAGTTGTTTTTCAGTCATCGTCACCGGGACTTCTTTTCCGGAACAAGGATCGAAAGCAGTCACATCCGGAATTGATAAGTCATCGCAAAGCTCAGGCACCACACCACTGATGGTTGGCCCGCTTCCATCTCCGACATGGATCAGTTGCGTTGCTATGGTCACATTACCGCATGGATCTGTTGCTGTAATCGTACGTGTGATATCGTATTCAAATTCACATGGACCAGGTCTGCTGCTTTGCTCAATGTTAATCGTCACTGCACCACAATTGTCCGTGGCATTTATAGAAGGAAGAGTATCCTTGCATCCGATCGTCACTTCAGGTTTGAAATTGACCAGCACAGGACTTGTATGATCTACAACAAATGCAGGTATTGTAAGCGTGCTCACATTTCCGCATACATCTGTAGCTGTCCAAATAAGTGATAATGTAGCAACGATTCCATTTGTACATCCATGTGATTCCAATACCTTCTCTTCAAACTTAACAGTGACTCCGCTGCAACCATCTGTCACTTCTACATCGTTCACTCCGTAAGGTGTATAATCACCGGCCTGTCCTGCACAATCGATCAGCAATACTTCTCCCGGAGGAAGATTCGCTAACTTAGGATTGACAAATTTCATTACAGGACCTATATGATCATTTGGAATCAGGATAGCCGTATCACGTGTGAAATTACCGCAGTTATCATAAGCTTCATATGTTCTTCTGAATGCTGTTCCAATACCACATGGATTAGGAATTTTGGTATCCCAATACCTGAGGAATGCTTCACCGCAGTCGTCTGTAGCTTGTACAAATTTGAAAGCCAGATCATCTACGCAAGCCGTATCCGGAACTCCATTAATAACCGGTGCTTCTGTATCCACTAACTGGGCGATGATCGTCAGGTCCGTCTCATTACCGCATATATCCACTGCATGCCAATGATACGTCTGTTGCTCCCGATATCCGGCTCTCTTGCAATTGACGGCGTGTATGGTATTCTTTTCAAACTTAATGGTTACTGCACTGCCGCATGATGGCGGACTGTATACAGATTCTGCATTGAGATCATCATACCATTGTGGGATGCCTCCTTCACTGCAGGTGTATTTGATGATAGTGCCATCACCTGCACCAGCGAGCTCAGGTTGTAAAATCTGTAATACCGGAGGCTTGACATCGATAAGGTGAATATGTTGTGTACCTGTTGATTTATTTCCACAATCGTCTGTTGCAATCCATGACCGCGTGATCACCTGTCCATTCTGACAACCAGCACTCACAGGTGTAGCGACGTACTGGATATTCATAGCGGATATACATTCATCAGTAGCATACACATCAGTCGGTGGATCAGGTATCTCATCACAATTGACTGTGATATCATCAGGGATATTGAACAGCGTAGGTGCAATGTGATCTACCAGCGCCATGAACACAAACTTCGTACTACTGTTACCGCAAGCATCTGTTGCTGTCCAGGTAAGCTTATACAAAGTGATATATCCATCTACAGGACAATTGCCCTGATCCTGAAGGAGCTGACTGAATCCTAATGTTACTGTACCATTACAATTGTCTGCGGCGGTGACACTGCTCTCGCTAAGTACCGGAAGTGCCCAGTTTGGATCCTGGCCATGACACTGTACATCAAACCGTCCTCCGTTTGCTAAATTAGCTATGAGTGGATCTGTGAAAGTGATGACAGGTGCTGTATTATCAAATACGGTAATGATTTGAGCACATGTGGCTGAATTACCGCATTCATCAGTCGAACGATAGGTCCTGGTGACGATAAATCTGTTTACACAAGTCTGGTTTGAAATCACATCACCTACAAATGTCACTGTCGGAATGGCATTGCAATTGTCCGCCGTGATTACACCTGCTATGTTGACTGCAGGTACTAATGTAGCACATTGAACTGTCACATTTGCAGGACACGTTAAAGTCGGAGCAGTATTATCGAATACGGTTATAACCTGAGCACAAGTGGCTGAATTACCACAAGCATCAGTTGAGCGATAAGTCCTTGTTACAACAAATCGATTTGTACATGTTTGATTTGAAATTACATCATTGACAAAAGTTACAGTTGGTACCGGGCCACAATTGTCTGCTGTCACTACACCTGCAGTATTCACTGCAGGAACCAATGAGGCACACTGAACCGTTACGTTTGTCGGACATGTAAGAGTAGGCACCGTATTATCATTGACAATGATCGTTTGTGAACAAGTCGCTGAATTACCGCACAGATCTGTTGCTCTGTATGTCCTGGTCACAGTAAACTTGTTTGTGCAGATCACATTTGAGTTGACGTCCGAGACGAAGGTCACTGTAGGTATACCCGAGCAATTATCAGTTGCCGTAACAAGTGCCACGTTAGGTGCAGGAATAAGACTTGCACATTGTACGGTAAGACCTGCAGGACATGTAAGTTGAGGTACAGTATTATCATTGACTGTAAAGACTTGTGTGCATGTCGCCGAATTGCCGCAGGCGTCTGTTGCCCGGTATGTACGTGTGAGTGTGAATTTATTCACGCACAATTGATTCGTTACGATATCATTTACAAACGTTACGGTTGAGCCACCAGCGCAGTTGTCTGTAGAGGTGACAAGAGCAACATTTGGAGCAGGCACATCACTTGCGCACTGGAAGGTAGCCGGTGCAGGACAATTGAGCTGCGGAGCTACATTATCAAATACAGTGATCGTCTGTTGGCATGTTGCGCTATTACCGCAGGCATCTGTTGCTCTATAGGTACGTGCCACCTGAAAACGGTTTGTACATACCTGGTTGATGATAGCATCGGACACAAAACTTATAAACACACCACCACCACAATTATCAGAAGTCATGAAGGCTCCTTCTACATTAGGAAATGGTACCTGGCTGGCGCATGTGACAGTGACATTACCCGGACATGAAATGGTAGGAGGTGTGATATCTCTTACTGTAATGGTCTGAAGACATGTGGCCATGTCATTTGTGTTGTCAGTGGCTTTCCATGTCCTGTTG
>JBATMM010000057.1:0-11883 GCA_049289835.1 Saprospiraceae bacterium
AAAAAGAATTAGCCCAGGTGCGTCATGACCTGAAACATCTGACAGAATATACGATCAGTTATTTTCAAAAACTGTTGGATAAATACGGCAAGGGCAAAGAAAGGAAAACCGAAATCACCACATTTGACACGATCCAGGCTACAAAAGTGATTGCCAATAACGCCAAACTTTATGTGGACCGGAAGGAAGGTTTCATTGGCTATGGATTAAAGAAAGATGAATTTGTAGCGGACTGCAGTGAGATTGATGATGTCATCGCATTCAGGAAGGATGGAAAATTTGTGGTATCAAAAATAGCAGATAAAGTATTTGTTGGAAAAAATATCATTCATGTCAATGTCTTCAAGCGTGGTGATGAGCGTACAACATATCATCTGATCTATCTTGACGGTGCATCAGGCAAATCGTATGCAAAACGATTCAATGTCACGTCCATCACACGTGATAAAGAATATGATCTGACGAAAGGCGATAAAGAATCAAAGGTCCTGTTCTTTTCCGTTCATCCGAATGGTGAATCTGAACGTGTGGAGATACAATTGACGCCAGGATCAAAAGCGCGGAATAAAATATTTGATTTTTATTTTGAAGAATTGGCGATCAAAGGCCGCAATGCAGGTGGAAATATCGTGACGCGATATCCAGTGCGAAAAATCACTCAGGTCGAGGTAGGGAAGAGCACACTGGGTTCTCAGAAGTACTGGTATGATGAAGTGAATGGTCGTTTCAATAAAGATGAACGGGGTAAATATCTTGGTTCGTTTGATACCGGCGATCAGTTATTGCTCATCTATGGTGATGGCAGTTATGAAATCGCAGAGTTTGATCCTTCAGCCAAAATAGATATCAAAGACCTGATGTATGCGGGCAAATTCAAGCCTAAGGCAGCCGTGTCAGCGATTTATTTTGAAGGTGAAAAACAATGGACGATGGTCAAGCGGTTTTTGATAGAGACCACATCTACCGGACAGCGTTTTCGTTTTACGACTGAGCACAAGGATTCAAAATTATACTGGGCTTCACTCGAAGAAGATCCTACAGTAGAGTTTGGTTATATGAGCCAACGACAAAAAGTAAATGAAATCGTACAACCCGCGGAGTTTATTGAAGTAAAAGGATGGAGAGCTCTCGGCAATAAGCTTGTGGATAAAAAACTGATCAGTATCAAAGATCAATCCGCTTCCGAACCCGCAAAGGATACATCTGATGATGAAGACCCTGATGAAGGAGAGGAAATGAAGCCTACCAAAGCAATCCAGGCTGAATTGTTTAAGGCACCACAGAAAAAAGATATCAAATCAAAAACGCCTGAAAAACCAGGTAAGAAATCAGGTAAAAATGGTAAAGGTGATGGGTATCTGAAAGCAGGGGATACGATTGAATTTGATTTTTAACTAATTTTTCGCAACTTATTTGCTTTTATTATTTTCGCTAAACCTACATTGTCCGATGATAGGTGTGGATTGATGGAACTGAATATTTGTGATGATATAGAAGCGTCAATCCAACAACAAGTAGGCCATTTCCTTGTTTATTAAGAAAGCTCCTAAAGTACCCTCAATAACATTGACAAAGAAAGAAATTATAGAAAACGGCTGGGTCGAAAAATACGTCCTGGGCCTGACATCCGAGGAAGAGAGTTCTGAAGTAGAACGTCTTGCGAACCTGTATCCTGAAATACAGGATAATATTAACACAGCACGCCACAAGATCTGCGGTAAGTTTAATCGAAACCTGACTCAACCTGCACTCCGGGATACACTCATGAACAAACGTAAGATGATGTTCCTTACGATTTTAGGGGTTTCTATATTTTCTCTTGGATTTTGCTTTTTATGCCGCGAACATTTTTCGTTAAGAGCTGATTATTCCGAGCAGGCAAAAAAACTGGCGATGGAAGAAGCTATGCTGGTTCAATTTGATTCTGTGATTCATTCAGCTTCAGAAAAAGCTAAATTTCTTCATTCCGGAACTACAGAAAAAATCAGGCTTAAAGGATCAGGGAATTTTCCGGATGCTGAAGCGATGATATTTAAATGTGATAAAACCGGGCGAATGTTACTCAGAGTTGTGGATTTACCTGAGTTGCCTGATGGACAGTACTACGAAGTCTGGGCAGAACAAAAACCTAAACCAGATCGCCTGATTGGTCTTCTCAGATCCCCATTGAGATATGATAGTCTCTATACGCTGGATTCCATGCTTTATGCTTCCGTGCTTATGATTAAAAGCATTGGTGATGCACAACATAAGGCAGAACCTGTTTGCCTGGCATCCGGGTTTAATTGATGATCGAATCTTCGCAGTGAACAATTAGGGTCCTTATTACGTACAGATAGGTATAAATACCAAGTACATGGCCAGATCCTCCATATTTAATCCATTTCTCATTTTCACTTTTGCCATAGCAGGTATCCTGAGCTCCTGTGGATCGACACAATCCAGCCTCGCAGATAAGAAGAACTATATAGGAGATGATGACCAATATCGCAAGTCATATGCAATTAAATTTGATGACAGTGAGAAACCGCTTCGATATGGATATAATTACATCGTTTCTAAAGTACCGGAGGGATACAAAGTCAGAGTCTTTCGTCCGGAAAACAAAATGCTGGTAGAAGAAAAAATTTACAGCACGCCCGCATTGACGTTATTACACGGTTTTTATAAAAGTTGGTGGGATGACGGATCGATCCGCGAACAAGGCACCTATCAGTATGGTCGTAAAAATGGAATCTGGCTTCATCACGAGCCGGGTCAGGGTAAATCTTCATCCGGTGAATATGTCAATGACCGTAAAGAAGGTATCTGGACGCGACTTGACTCCGTAGGTGTCATCGAATCTGTGTACAATTATAAAGATGACAAGCGCTATGGAAAATATTATATGTATGACGGCACCGGACAAAAAATAAATGAAGGCCTTTATAGAAATGATTCGCTCCTGGCAGAATTATTTAAGCAGCCGGTGATTACGTTGCCGTTTCTAAAGAGTTGTTATGCGCAACAAGGAGTCACATTGTCTGCATGTACGGAGGCGGCACTTGCGCAGTATATCTACACGACGATCAAATATCCATCGGATGCGAAAAAGAAGCACATTGAAGGAAGTGCTTTTGCGCAATGGGATGTCATGGAGGATGGTAGTGTAAGAAATATTCGTATACCTCAGGCCCTAAGTCATGATATCGAAGCGGAATGTATCCGGGTATTAAAAAACATGCCTGCATGGGCTCCCGCCAGCAAAGGAGGTGTGCCTATCAAATGGACGGTTTCCTTGCCTATAAATTTCAGATTATAGCGATTGATTTCAATTGCCCGGGTGTCTTTTATTCAATCCCTTCCTGCCTTGTTCCCCCGGGTTGCAACCCGGGGCTAATAACATTGAAGTCCTTCAGACGTCTACTCCTTATTCCAAATTTTTCATAAACCGTAACTAACTCTGCAATAACATTGAAGTCCTTCAGACTTCTAGCTTTAAATCAAATCATGTTTAAAATTGCTTTTTAGCGGCAGGTTTTCTCCATAAGGTTAATAAGATTGAAGTCCTTCAGACTTTAGAAAGTAAATTCTCATTGTTTGCAAGATGGTGTATTTATTAGTTCTGAAATTTTAAGGAGTAATTTTGTTTTCATTTAGATAGGAGAACATGATCCTGAAGGGATCATACATTAACATTGAAGTCCTTCAGACTTTAGAAAGTAAATTCTCATTGTTTGCAAGATGATGTATTTATTAGTACTGAAATTTTAAGGAGTAATTATGTTTTCATTTAGATAGGAGAACATGATCCCTTCAGACTTCTACCCAAATTTTTCATAAATCATAACTGACTCTGCAATATCATTGAAGTCCATCAGACTTCTATGTTTAATTCAATTTTTGTTTAAAATAGCTCAAATGGACAATCGTGAATAAATTTACCATGGGGAGCATGATCCTGAAGGGATCATACATTAATAGCCCCGGGTTGCAACCCGGGGAATAAAAGAAGGAAATTTTTCCAATCCTGAAAGGATTGAATAAAAATCTGTTGGTATTTTCCGATAAAATCACCCATTCAGGTGATACCCTGGTATCCTCTACAAGTCTACATTTACATCATGGGCCATATAAAAATGCCCTGATGTCTATATGAAAATCGTGTATCTCTCAGATCAAAAAATCTATAACAAAGTCATTCTACATGCTGAGATAAATGCCGGCCCAAATGGCCAACATGATTATAATAAATCATCTATTTCCCCGACTACTCTCATCCAGCTAAAAGAGGAATTTGAATCCATTCTTGACCAGATAGAAGAAAATATGGATTTGAAATAGTCCACAATACAAACATGATGAACAGTCAGCCGATATCAATCAGAACTCCCAAAGTGATCCCGCTTACCACCGGTCAAAGGTTGAATGTAGTAAAGAGAAACGAGGAGGGAATTGAAAATGATTTATCAGTTTCAAAGGAAATTATCGCGATTGCGACAAAAGGTAAAATTGAAATGATCCTCTTCTCCGAAATCGTGTATGTAAAATCTGAGAGTAATTATATCAGATTTCATCTGAAGGACAATGGGATGGTTTTCGCAGCAAAGACACTGAAAGAAGTATGTGGGTTATTAGAAAAAGCTGGATTTATAAGGGTTCATAAATCATTTATGCTGCATCCTTCAATCGTCAGGCAATACGATATTGCCCATGGAATACTACTTCTTCGGAGTGGAGAACAGATCCCGGTATCAAGGTCAAATAAGAAAATGGTTGCGGAGAAATTATTAACTTGTTCATGTTAACCGTTAAACCTTGTCATTTGTTTTTTGTCAAATCATCTATCACTAAATAAATATTTGAACATGAAAAATGGATTTGCACTTTTTATATCAATCTTTATGCTGACGGGCATTTCTTCTTCTCTGGCTGCCCAGTCATGGACATTTCTGGGGTCTGCTAAAGTCCATGGCGTAGGTGTAGATCACGATGAGATACTGGTCACTGCCATGCAGGGAGATTTTTCAGCCATCAAGCTTTTTGTGGAAAATGAAGGCATCGAATTTGAGCGCGTCGTGGTTCATTTTGGAAATGGCGGACAACAGGAGCTTGCCATTCGGGATTTCATTCCTGCAGGAGGGGAGACACGTGTTTTGGATTTAACAGGTCGTGATCGCATCATCCATTCGGTTGATTTTTATTACAAAAGCAATCCGGTGACAAAGCGCAAGGCAAAAGTAAAACTATACGGCAGACGATAAGTTTGATGTGGAGGTATAGTGACTCCAATCTGCTATCTGGCCGCAATCATCAGGTGATGATATGATCAATCTTCGCTGGCTTTTGCATCCTTTGTTTCCTTTTTGTCCTTATCCGCTTTCTTCTTTCGTTCAACTATAAGGCCGTTTTTAAGCTTTTTGGAGACAGTAGAATAAGGTCCTGTAATGACTTCCTCACCAACTTTTAATCCATCAAGCATCTGTATATATTCATTATCCTGAATGCCGGTTTTAACTTTTACCATACGTGCTGTGTCGGCTTCATACACAAAAACCACCTCATCAATCTCATCACTGGCAATTGATTTTTTTACAGCGGATGAATCTTTTTTCTCCCCGTCTTTTTCTCTGGTAGTTACTGCCTGAATAGGAATAGCTATGACACCGCGTTCAGTATTGGTATTGATGTCTACAGAAGCAGACATACCGGGTCTGAATGGCATTTTTTTATCATCCAGATTTGAATACGAATTCTGAAGTATCCTGATTTTAACGATGAAATTTGTCACCTGGTCAGATGTCAATTGTGCTTCCATTCCCGTGCCTGTATTGGAGGCAGAGCTTGCCATTTCGGTCACTACACCTTTAAATTTTTTATCGAGATAAGCATCAACTTCAATATCGGCAGTATCACCGACTGAAACACGAAGGATATCGTTCTCACTGACTTCTACCTGCACTTCCATACTATTGAAATTGGCGATGCGCATCATTTCCGTTCCTGTCATTTGGATAGTTCCGACGACACGCTCTCCTTTTTCGACATTGAGCTTGCTCACAATTCCTGATGTAGGAGCGAGGATTGTGGTTCGATGAAGGTTAGTACTTATTTCTTTGTAATTGGCTTGTGAACTTGCGACACTGTACTCTGCTGATTTAGCTCCATTCACAGCCGATTGATAGGTGGCATCAGCAGCTCTGAGATTAGCTTCCATCTCATCTAAAGCAGATTGTGACTTTTCCATATCCTGTGCAGAGATGACACCATCAGCCCGTAATTTTTTATTGCGATCATTTGTACGTTTTGCAGTTTCCACCTGCGATTTCATTTGTTCGACCTGGGCTTTAGCATTATCAATGGCTGACTTTGAACGTGACAATTCTGATTTTGAAACATTGACATTTGCACCTGCGCTTTCTACTGCACTGGCATAGGCTTCAGGATCTATCCTGGCAAGTACCTGACCTGCTTTTATGGAGTCACCTTCTTTGACGTATAACTCAACAATTTCTCCGGAGACATCAGAACTGATCTTAACTTCCTTCTCAGGAAAAATTTTACCTGATGCGGAGACGATTTCACGAATGTCCCTGAGGATAATTTTTTCAGATTCCACAGGTTCGCCTTTTGGTTTTTTTCTTGCTTTAATAGCTGCACCTGCGAGAAGGAGTACAAGTAAACCAGCTAATGCCCAGATGATCCATTTGCTGGATTTCTTTTTTGTATTCGTCATGACTACAGAGTTCTTTCGTTTGTTTTTATTTCTTAATTGAGTTTGATACCGCGGCCCAAATAATACTCGATCACTTTTATTTTGAAATAATAATCATAACGTGCGATGAGTTCGTTGAGTTCTGCTGTATCACTTCGATTGCGCGCGCTTAAGTATTCAAAATTATTTAGAGAACCTATTTCGGCCAGTCGGTCTGCATTTTTTAAAGCGATCTTTGCGGCGAGGGAAGAGGCCTCAGCTGCCTGCAATGATTTTTTAGAAGATTTAGCAGAGGTTAAAGCATTTTGAATATTTGTTTTTAAGGTTTGCTTGACAAGATCAGTTGAAATGGCGGCATTGAGGACATTGATTTTTGCATTTTCAACGGCTGCTTTTGCACTATAATTATTGAAGATAGGAACTGATAATGTCAGGCCAAAACCATATCCGAGATTATTATCCAGTTGTGTCCCATAGGAAATCGGATTGAATGTAGTCGGGATCGAATTGTCGACTTCAAATAGTGCAGGCTGACCATTTATGTAAACACCTGGTTGCGCAATCCGCTGAATGATATACGTACCAGGAGATTTTTCGAGGTCGGACCAATTGGTGCCAAGGTTGCCACCAATACTGAGGGATGGTATCATTTGACTTCTGGCGATGCTCACACCCAATTGCTGAGCTTTTTCCCTGAGTTCTGCTGCCTGAATGTTAGGCTGACTTGCAAGTGCTGCTGAGTAAACTGTTTCGAAAGATTCATTCTCAAGAGCTTCAAGTTGTGCTACATCCAGTGATGGTCTTTCGATCACCAAAGGAAAATCTGCTTCCATCAACATCTGCTGTTTGAGTACAAGAAGATTAATGTCAATATTATTTTGTGCGGTGACGATGCCCTGTTCGTCGATCGCTATCTGAGCCTGTATATCAAAGCGGTCATTTTCAGGTTTTGTACCTGCGGCTATCATTTTATCCAGGTTGTCAAGTTGATGTAAGGATAACTCGACACGGCTGTTGGCGATTTCAAGATTTTCATAGGCGAACAATACATTCAGATAGGCAAGAGCCACATTGAGTGCAAGATCATTTTCGGCTTGTCGGGTATCATCTTCAGCAGCTGTGGTCTGTACATTATTCTGACGTATAGAGTTGTTAAGTCTGAAGCCGTTAAAGAGCATCAAACCTGTAGTGAGACCAATACTTTGATAAAATGAATTTTCAGTTTCGAATAAATTTGTGACCGGGTTGATGACACGGCCAAAACTGACGCCTAAGTTGGAGTTTGCATTGAGATTTGGAAGGCGCTCCATATGTAGCCTTTTGCCTTCAATCTCACTTCCCTTTTTCATCAGGTTGGATTGCTTGATGGTAAGGCTTTTAGCAAGTGCTTCGCGGATACATCGTTCAAGATTCCACTGCTCCTGTGCTGAAATGGATATGCTCAGCATCAATAGGCAAAGCAATGAAAAGTAAATTTTTTTCATCTAATCTTTGGTTTGGAAGACTATATTACTGTATGATCGGGTCATCAAATTATTTTTTTCTATAAAAACCAGCAAATAACGGATCAAATCAGCGCTACGGGCTTTTGTGGTGCAAACTTACTTAAGATCGGGTGAAACAGGAGATTTCAGCTCAAATTCACTCATTTGAACCAAAGGTATGAGCTCCCACCAACTGATCATACTGACCGCCACGAGGTCTGAAATACGTAAGCACAGTATATTGATTTTCAGTGGCATACCAATTGCCCTCTATTTCTGAAAAATCAGGATTCCCAGTTTGATCCGGCACAGCATATTCATAGTTATAATAACCTTGCTTAAGGAGCAACCTGGCAACATAAGAACCAACACGCTGATCAAAAACCATCCTGTATTCAGGCAACATTTTCCAATCTGTAAAGCCACCAACAATATAAATGCTGCTGCCAAAATCTTCGGGAAGATTAAGGGTGAAGAGTACTTCGGAATAGTCTGTGCTCAGATTTTGTTCGCGGTAATTATACCTGTTGACTAGATTAATAGTTGATGCCAGTGAATCAATCGGAATTGATCTTTTATTGTAATCCCTGTTGTAAGGAACGTACATGCCATCGAGATCTTTTCTCCACAGATAAGCTTTCATAGCTCTTGGTTCATCAGGAAAAAGAATGGTACTGTATCCTTCTTTATCTTCTGAGATATCGAGGACATTTTCTGACCGGTATATCATGCTGCTGATATCGAGGTTTCTGAATTCTTTACCTGCTTCAAATACGATCTTATCCTGGTAATCATATGATAAATATGTACCGGTGATGAGACGTGGTTCGAGATCTTCGAGGATGTTGTCCCATCGGCCATTTTGCATCACGCTGCAGGATACTTCTGCACGTGGGTTGGTTGTTTTCAATCCTCCGATCTCCACTCCAAAATCGATTTCCTGGTGTGTGTTTTGTTTTGACACCATGGCTGGCCTTGTCTCCTGAGCACGATAGCTTACTTTCTCATCAGTGATCAAAAATCGTCGGGTGATGACGGGGTCATCTTCATCTCCGGGTTCGTAGATGACGAGGAGATAATTTCCGGAGATGGACCATTTGACTTCATCATTTGGGATAGTGAGTTTGTACTGGAGATAATCCTGGTATGTGCCGGAGGAAAGTTCATAGTCACGGATTTCACCTTCTCTGTAACCTCCCAGATAGTCAAAAGGGGATAATTCCTGAGTAGGTTTCCAGTCCCGATCACAATGGATGACGGTATAATAATATCGTGTGCCTTTGCCATCAAGCTCATCGAAAGAAAGGAACAATGAATTCTCCTGACCCAATTTTGCGATCGGGAAGGTCAGGAAGAGGCCGTTGACGTGCAATCTTACGGACTTAATATAATCTCTGTAAACTCCGTCATCGTAGGAATCGAGCTGAGGTTGTGCCTGGGTGAGCGTAGAGAGTAGAAGCAGTGTAAAAAGGAATATAGACTTCAATGAGAGGACTTTAGGGTCGGAAATGATGGTGTAATAACGTGAAAATGAGGGGAAACGTTTTTTGTGAGGTATTTTAAATTACCTAAGAGCGACCTCCTTATTCCAATGGTGGCACTACTAAATAGTGGCACTACTAAGTAGTGGCACTACTAAGTAGTGCCACTAAGGCTTAATTTGCTGATATTCTGCTGGTTAGAATACTTATTAACACACCAACGGAAGATTAAATTCTATTAAAAAATCTTTTTGATAATTTCTGTGGGGATGTTACTTGATTGGAATTCAAACTCGTTCAAATCAAGAGATAGTAATTCTTTACCAAGCGCCAGATTGCAAATAGAATCCGTTTTGTTTTCAATGTAATCGTTGTAGGAAGTAAACTCATATTCAGATGGTGAATTGACGAGGCCAGCTGCTACAGCATTATTATGGATATACATAAAACAATATAAAGAATAATCTTCCTGAAGTGATTCTGCGGATGTCATTTTCGATTTTGTATTTTGTTGAAACAGAGAACCGGTTCGGTTATATCTTTTGTTGATACCTCGTGAATAGGTACTTAATAATTGTTGTAGTCCCCAGGTAAATAAAGTTTGATGAGCGAAAGGACCTTTTCTTTTCTTTAAAGGCTTCCGATTACTTTTCCTAAAAGGACGATTGGATCGTTCGTTTGGAGTAATTAAAAAATGAAAGTGATTAGGCATTAAAGAAAATCCCAAAATATGACAATTGGGGACTAAATAGGTTTTTACTTTTTTTAAGAAATAAAAATAATTATCTCTTTCAAAAAAGATGGGTTGGCGATTTATACCTCTATTGTAGAAGTGATAAATCTCTTTAGGTTTTAGATTCAACTGGCTAAAATTTAAAGAGTTTGAAATAATAATAAATATAGGGTCGAAATCAATATGAAGCTTAAAAAATTTTCTTTTTTTGAGTTCGATTAATAATTCCAAGTTAAAAAGTTTGCAAAGACGAAGATGTGAGCTTGTGGCACTACTTAGTAGTGCCACTACTAGTAGTGCCACAAGCATCTAACTGTTTCATTCTCAGAGTCTCTAAGCACTTATTAACACACCCTTTTCGCACTCACATACCTACACCCCTTCACGAAATAACGCCAGGGCCAATGCACAGCATCACCGGCATTATCTATTCCAATCCTTTTTCCAACACAGATCTCAGAATCATCAAATTTGATGCCCCTGTCTTCTATCCAGATCGATGTGGAAGATTTGTATAATGAAGTCCCTGTCATATCCTTCGTCAAGCCCAAGGCAACACAAAGCGCACCTGGCCCCTTTGTCAATCGTATATCAGTTGACTCCATCCTTCTTCTTTGCGCCATATTGTCTATTCCATCTGCAGGTTCAAGTGCCCTTATCAGAATTGCATGTGCATGATCCTTTGGCGCAGTGACCACATTCATCATGTGATGAATGCCATAACAAAAGTAGATATACGCGACACCTCCCTCACGGTACATTACTTCCGTGCGCGGTGTCCTTCGATTGTTGTATGAATGTGCTGCCCTGTCGTCCGGGCCACGGTAGGCTTCTGTTTCTACTATTTTTCCAGAGGTATATATGCCATCGATGTGGGTGCAGAGAAATTTTCCTAAAAGATCTTTTGCCAGAAAATTGACATCATGAGAAGCATAATATGACGCAGAGAGTTTCTTGCCCTTTGGCTTCATTATCTTCTCGAATAATTGGGAGATTCTTTTGTGATGGTGATATCGTGCGGATGACTTTCACTGATACCTGCAGTAGTAATTCTGACAAATGATGCTTCACGTAATGTTTCAATATCTTTTGCGCCGCAATAGCCCATGCCTGCTCTTAATCCACCCGTGTACTGCACCATCACTTCATGTATGCTTCCTTTATAAGGTACTCTTCCTTCGATGCCTTCAGGTACAAGTTTCTTGAGATCATCTTCAACATCCTGGAAGTATCTGTCCTTCGAACCAAGTGCCATAGAACTCAGTGAGCCCATGCCCCGGTATACTTTAAATTTTCTGCCATCAAGAATAATTGTTTCACCAGGAGATTCTTCACACCCTGCAAATAATGAACCTGCCATCACCGTATGTGCTCCTGCTGCAATAGCTTTCGCAATGTCACCAGTAAAGCGAACACCTCCGTCAGCGATCACAGGCACACCTGATCCTTTCAAAGCATATGCAGCTCCATAAATCGCTGAAAGCTGAGGTA